>DATJUC010000030.1:0-7512 GCA_035502675.1 Candidatus Acidiferrales bacterium
GACGAAGAACTGCGTCGCTCGCTGCTCGCCGTCGTCGGTCAGCACCTTGAAATCGACCGATTGCCACTTGGCGCCGTCGGCGTTTCCGAGCCGGTTCAGACGCGTGAGACCGCGATCGGTCAGGACCATCGATTCGCCGACGAGACAGCCGGTTGGAGCGATCACGACGGTCTGAGCGTTGCGGAAGCCGGCCACTTCACCGATCGAGAGCGCCTCGTCCCACATCTTGCGTGCGAGCGCCCACGTCTCTTGCGTGAACAACGTCGGGGCGTGCGTGACGGGTTTCACGCTCAGAGCCTCGTATTCGGACGGACTGGCCGCATACGCGGCGCGCCGATGGTTGCGAATCACGCGAAGCATCGGCTCGCGATTGGCTTCGAACCGCGTAAATGCCCCGAGTTCTTTAGCCATCTCGGCGGACGTCCGATATGCGGTTCCCGTCATTAACGCGTTGATCGCGGCGCACCAGCCGAAGCCTTCCTCCGAATCGTACGGCAGGCCGAGGCGCATCAGCAGCGTTCCGAGATTGGCATAGCCGAGGCCGAGCGTGCGATAGCCGTGATTTTTCTCCGCGATGGTACGCGACGGCATTTGGCCCATCGTCACCGAGATCTCGAGCGTCGTCGTCCAAACGCGCGACGCCTCGGCAAAACGCTTGGCGTCGAAGTTGCCGTCGTCGTTGAGGAACTTCACGAGATTGAGACTTGCTAAATTACACGCCGTATCGTCTATAAAAACGTATTCCGAACAATTGTGAACGACGATACCGTTTGCAACGAAGTGATTGGTCGATGCCTCGGTAAGATCGTATACGGGTTGTACTCCAAGCGGCGTCAGCGAGAGCAGCTTGGCCGAGGCTGTCGACGCGTTGGCTACGGCGCCAACGCGTGCAAAGGGCGCGTGCACCGGAAGTACGACGATGTCGTCTTGCCGCGTCAAATCGATGGCCCGCACGTCGCCGCGATTCGCAGTGAGCACTCGGTGATCGGCCGTGAGATCGAGGGAGTAGCCGTCGCTCAATTGCATGCGGAAGACCGGTTTCTCGCCGGTCGGAAAAATATTCGTAACGAAGTGCGGCCGCCCGTCGCCCCCGATGATAAATGCCGCCTTCCCGATGAGCGTCGCGATAGGTACCGGACCTTCGGCCGTAGCGACCAACGTATCGCCCGTGACGCAGGGGTTCGTTGCATTGATGCGATCGTCGTTGGAACAGGTATGCCATTCTTGGATCGTGTCGTCGAATTGGAGGCCCGGGTCGGCGCATTGCCAGGCGGCCGCGGCGATTTGATCCCACAGGTCCTTGGCGGAAATGCGCTTGACGACGTCGCCGGTCGTGCGCGACGTCAGCGGCCAGATCTCGTCGCGGTCGAGCGCCTCGAAGAAGGCGTTGGTCAAGCGGACGGAGTTGTTCGAGTTCTGTCCGGAAACGGTAACGTACGCTTCCGAGTCCCATGCCGTGTCGTATTGCTCGACTTCGAGACGCGTATAGCCTTGACGCGCGTAGTCGAGTGCGTTTTGCGTGGCACCCGAGGGAATTCCCAAGGCGATCGCGTCGCGAATTGCCGCTCGCAGCGAATGGTTCAGCGTCGGATCGAGGCGGGCGTGTTCCGGAACGCGCGTGTCGTGGGCGGCGGAAATGATGGCGTTGACGTGCTTTTCGAAGATGCGCGAGCCGACGACGAGATCGGCAACCTTGCGCTCCTCGCGCACTTTCCAGTTGACGAACTCTTCGATGTCGGGATGATCTGCGTTGAGCACGACCATCTTGGCAGCGCGCCGCGTCGTACCGCCGGACTTGATCGCGCCGGCAGCGCGATCGAAAACCTTGAGAAACGACATGAGCCCCGATGAAGTGCCGCCGCCCGTCAGCTTCTCGCCGGCGGCGCGAATCTTCGAGAAGTTGGCACCGCTGCCGCTGCCGCCTTTGAAAATGCGCGCTTCGCGCACCACGCCGTCGAAGATGCCGCCCTCGTTGACGAGGTCGTCCTCGATGCCGAGAATGTAACACGCGGAGACTTGCGGATGCTCGAAGGTGTTGGCTGAAGGTTTCGCGCCGTCATCGCCGGGATCGACGAACCAATGGCCCTGCGCCGGACCGGAGATGCCGTACGCCCAATGCAGGCCCGTGTTGAACCATTGCGGCGAGTTGGGCGCTCCGATTTGACGCGCCAACATCGCGCACATCTCGTCGAAATAGACGCGCGCGTCTTTTTCGGAATCGAAGTAGCCGTACTTCCAGCCCCAGTAGGTCCAGCAGCCGGCCATCCGGCGGAATACCTGGCGCGCGTCGCGCTCCGGGCCGAACTGCTGGTCGCGGGGAAGTTCGCCCAAAACGCCGTCGTCGGCGGCCGAGCGCCAGAGCCACTCGGGAACGCCTTCCTCCTCGACGGCTTTGGTGGCTTTCGGAACGCCGGCTTTCCGGCAATATTTTTGGGCCAGCACGTCGACCGCAACCTGACTCCAGCCGGTCGGCACCATGACGTCCTTGGCCTCAAAAATGACCGAACCGTCCGGATTGACGATCCGCGACGTACGGGGTTCGAATACGAGGCCGGCGTAGGGGTCGTCGGACGTGGAATAGGTGCGCTGGAACTTCATCCGGTACTGCTCCTTGCCCAAAAAGCGGCAGTTTGAGGGGTCGTAAGGATTCGACGCGCCAGATGCGAACACCTGTTCGCAGATACCTCTATAGTGGTAATCTGGCCTGGGTTACCACTAGATATTGTGTCCGGCGGGTGCGAGTCCTTGTGGTTTACCTGTTCACAGCGACAAAAACCGGAGGATAGCTCCCGCCGGGGGACCGAGCGAGTGGAGGCCGTGTGGAAAGGTCCGAGGATACCGGGGATAACCGGTGCAACGGAGGCGGAAATGCTCGGTCCCAATCGCTTCGCACCTCGGCTCCACGACGTTCCGCACGAGGAGCTTGAGGCGGCCGGGATCCGCGGTCTCATCGTGGATCTCGACAACACGCTCCTCGGCTTTCGCGAGACGGAATTGGGCCGCGAGCACATCGAGTGGGTCCGCGAGGCTCACGACCGCGGCTTTCGCATCGTGATGCTCTCGAACAACTTCTCGGACCGGGTCCGGGGCATTGCCGGTCAGCTCGGGGTCGGCTGCATCCCCAACGCGCTCAAGCCGTTGCCGTTTGGATTTCTGCGTGCGAAGGCGCGTCTGGGAATGCGCCGGCGCGAGATCGCGGTCGTCGGCGATCAGCTCTTCACCGACGTGCTGGGCGGCAAGCTTTGCGGCCTCTATACGATTCTGACCGAGCCGATCGAGACCAAGGATTTCGCGATCACCCAAGTCTTTCGGTTCTTCGAGCGACTGATGCTGCCGGAGCGGCGCACGCCTTCGTGAAGCTTGCGCTGATCGGCGATCCGGTCGCGCACAGCCGCAGCCCGGCGCTTCATCGGGAGTTCATGAGCGAAGCGGAGATCGACGGGTCGTACGTCGCGATTCGCGTGCCGCGATCGAATGCGCTGGCCGTATTGCGGCGCATGAAGCTCGACGGGTACGACGGCTGTAACGTGACGTATCCGCTGAAGGAGGAAGCGCTCCTGGCCTGCGAGGCGTTGACCGAGGAAGCCCAGCGTTCGCAGTCCGTCAATACGATTTTCTTCGGACGCCAGATCCTGGGTACGACCACCGACGGAATCGGAGCGCGCATGGCGATCGAAGCCATGATCGACGAACCGGTTGCGCTCAAACGAGTCGGCGTTCTCGGTTATGGTGCGACCGCGCGCGCGATTCTCGCCGAGCTGCACGACAACGACGCATACGCCTACGTTTGGGGACGCGACGCGGCGCGCGTTCGCGAGGTTTGCGAACGTTTCGAGGCGGAGCCGTGGCCGGCCGACAACCTGCCGGAGATCGTCGTCAGCACGCTCCCGCCCGACGTGCGATTACCCGAGCAGCTGGTCGACGATTTGAACGCGCCCGATCTGGTGATCGACGCGAACTACGGCGAACGCGCGGGTATCGGGCGACAGGTGGACCGCGAAATCGTGAGCGGCGACGCAATGCTGGAAGCGCAGGCGCGCGCGAGCTTCGATTTCTGGCTCGCGCACGTCGGGCAGGCCGCCATCGAATAGCCGGGCCCCGCTGCGCGCCGCGCTGATGAGTTCTATCGGGAGAAGACGTCGGAGAGGGGGAGATTCGAACTCCCGAGAGGCTCATCACCTCTGCTCGCTTTCCAAGCGAGTGCATTCGACCACTCTGCCACCTCTCCGCGAAGCAAAGGGTCCCGCGATGTGCGAGACCCTTGGCGGGTGGTCAACCGATGTTAGGTGCGGCCGCGGCAAATCCTCGAAGCGCGTACTCGCTCAGCGATGCCAGCCGCCGTGCTGCGGAATCGCATAATACTCGGCGACGAGGAAGATGTAGTTCGAACCGGACTGCAGCGTCAGCGCGTTGGGGATGACCGGGAAGACCCACGGATCGTCAGCGAACGCGGCCGGCCCGGCAATCGCCGCGGACTGCTTCAGATTACCGCAGTAGGGAGCGAGTTCCCGGCCTTTGTGCAAACGATCGCTGTCGTTCCATCCAACCTGATATGCCACGATGTAGAGCGGCCCCGCCGCACCGGGACTAGCGGTCGGCGAGGCGGTCGGTCCGCTCGTCGGCGTTGGCGTCGTCGCCGGCACCGGTGACGGCGTCGGCGTCAGCCCGGGTTTCGAGAACGGAATCCAGCCATGACCGTGGCCGTCCGACGACGAGCACGTGGCGGGCAGGGAGATGCTCGTGCTCGAGAGCGCGAGTGGTCCCGACGACGTCGCGGCGTAGACCGGAACGCGCCACAGATCCGGAAAGCAGGGCCAGCGCGATGCGACTTCGGTGAAGTTCGTGCCGTCGAACGCGAGCGCGGCGACGGCCCGGTAGCCGCACCTGTCGCCTTGCGGGCACGACGGCGCGCCGCCGCCTTGCGTTGCCGGCCGCGTGGCGGATGCGGGCTGAAGCGCGGGGGCCTGGCCCGATGACGGAAACGGTGATGCGGGGCCGGATGGCCCGGCACATCCGGCGGCGATCAGCGCCGCGGCGGTCCACAAAAGAATACAGAGCGATCGAGAATGGCGTGCCTTCATGCTGGATCTCCAATGTTAAGTTCAGGCGAAGCCTTGGTTCGTCGTTCACATAGTAGCAGCCAAAAGCGGCCATGCGACCGCTCGTTGTGTAAAGAACCGGTCAGGCGCTCGGAGAGCCCTAGGAAGCCGACCGGGCGGCGGCGCGCTGATCGGCCAGCATCTCCTCGAGTTCGTCGCCTGGAAGGGCCCGGCCGAACAAATAGCCCTGGGCCAGCTCGCAGCCGCAATCGCGCAGAAACTCCATCTGCGGCTCCGTCTCGACGCCTTCGGCTTGAACCTTCAGGCCCAGCGCGTGGGCCATCGCGATGATTGCCGATACGATCGCCAGGTCGTTGGCGTCGTTGGGAATGTCGCGCACGAAGGCCTTGTCGATCTTGAGCTTGTCGATCGGAAAGCGCTTCAGATACGCGAGCGATGAGTAGCCGGTTCCGAAATCGTCGAGCGCCAGCGTGCTGCCCAGGCTTTTGAGCTGGCGCATGATGCCGATCGAGTCCTCGGCGTTGTGCATCGCCACGCTTTCGGTGATCTCGAACTCGAGCGTACGCGCCTGGTACTGCGCCGAGCGAAGTGCGTCTTCGATCGATTTGATCAAATTATAGTGTAAAAACTGGCGCCCCGAAAGATTGACCGCGAGCAGCAGGTCGATCGAAAATCGCTGCTGCCAACGCCGAACCTGTTCGACTGCGGTTCGGAGCACCCAGTCCCCGAGTTGGACGATGAAGCCCGACGACTCGGCTTGCGGGATGAAGGTGTCGGGCGGAGCGAAGGTCGCGTCGCGCTGGGGCCAGCGGCAAAGCGCCTCCACGCCCACGATCGAGCCGTTTTGAAGATCGACTACCGGTTGATAGAAGATGCGAAACTCGCCATAGCTCAGCGCGTTCGCCATCCTCTGGTGCATTGGTAACCGATAGCTCACCCTGGGGGCCCCCGTTCCGCCGCGGGATCTCGATCCCGCCCTTTCAGCCTCTGTACTTGTTCTATCGGCCGGCGAGGTCGCCGAAATATCCGATGCGGGCCGCTTCCTCGGCCAAATCGGTCAGGTCGAAAGCGGCTTCGAGGGTCTGACCGACGGCGGAGAGCCCGTGCCGCTCCATCAGGACGGTGTCGTGCCCGGCTGCAAACGCGCCGGCGCAGACGGCTGCGAGGTCGGCCGACCCCGGTGCCCGGTACGGCGTCCACGCCACCGGTCCGAGCGTTTCCCGCGCACCGACCGTGTCTTGCGGGAAGAGGCCGGCGCGGCGAGACCAGACGACGCAAAACGTCGGGTGCGTGTGAACGACGCAGCGCACGTCGGCGCGCGCGGCGTAGGCCGCGAGGTGCAGCGGCAGCTCGCTGCTGGGTCGTTGGCCGCGTGCCAGCGGTTCGCCCGACGCCGAGACTCGCACGACCGCCTTCTCGTCGAGCGTCGCCAGCGACCTCCCTGCGGGCGTCACCAGGATCGTTCCGTCGGCGAGTTTCACGCTCACGTTGCCGCTCGTACCGGTTACCAGGCGGCGCTTCCACAAACGAGACGACCAACGCGCGATGTCGCGGCGTGCGCGGCGCTCTTCGGTTGCGTTGCTCATGGCTGCCGGCGTTCGCGCGCAAGGGCGCCCGCGCCCGCAAGCGAAGCTCGCCGCATGATCGATCGCGGTCCGTTGGGGCGCGTCGTCGTCGCCGAACCCTTCGACGCGCGCGGTATCGCGGTGCTCGAACGCGCCGGCATCGACGTCGTATCCTGCGTCGGAGCGCCGCCCGCGGCCTTGCACGAAGCGCTCCGCGACGCGCGCGGATTGATCGTCCGCTCGGAGACGCGCGTGGACGATCGGCTGTTGGCGATCGCTCCGCGGCTGGAAGTCGTGGCGCGTGCCGGCGTCGGCGTCGATGCGATCGACGTGGCCGCGGCGACGGCGGCCGGCATCGTGGTGGTCAACACGCCCAGCGCCAATACGATCGCTGCGACCGAGCACACCTTCGCGCTGATGCTGGCGGCGCTGCGGCACGTTTCCAGCGCGCATGCGACGGTCCGAACGGGGACCTGGGAGCGCACGCCGTTCGTCGGCCGGGAGCTCTTCGGTAAAACGCTGGGTATCGTCGGGCTCGGGCGAATCGGCAGCGGCGTCGCGGTTCGCGCGGCCGCATTCGGTGCGACCGTCGTCGCGTACGACCCTTACGTTCCGGCATCTCGCGCCGGCGCCATCGGCGTGGAACTGCTCGAATTCGACGCGCTGCTCGAGCGTGCCGACTTGGTGACGCTGCACGTGCCGCTGACGCCGCAGACGCACGGCATGCTGGGCGAGCGGGCGCTGGCGAAGATGCGCGAGGGTGCCGTGCTGGTGAACTGCGCGCGCGGCGCGGTCGTGGATCTCGACGCGTTGCTCGCCGCGCTGGAGAGCGGCCGTCTGTTGGCCGCGGCCGTCGACGTGGTCGCGGAAGAACCGCCGCCGCCGGG
>DATJUC010000031.1:0-10953 GCA_035502675.1 Candidatus Acidiferrales bacterium
CGAACCTTGATTGTCATCCACAAACCCCTTACGATTGGATGGCCCTCCACTCGGCTTGCCTGCTGATTGGAGGGTTCTGTTCGTCATGGGGTGGGGAATTTTAGACCGTCGGAAGTGGGGATTTTTAGACCGTCACCGACAAGGGACAGCTAGCGATTGTCGAGCGCGAGTTGTACGACGCGCTTGGAGACCGAGACGCGCTCGGTAACTTAGCACAGAACGTTGTTGCCTTAGCTCGGATGGAGTCTTACGTGGAGACTCATCTTCGGCGTACGCCGGGGGGAATGACCGCCTCGCAGTTAGCTTCGCTGGCTCGCGACGAGGGCTTCGACGCCATCGCCGAAACTCCGAACCCACGCATTACCGCAGCGGCCGTGTTTGGTAAGCTCGCCCGTGCTGGACGGGTGTACCGAGGCCGGCGCGGCAAATATCACCTAAGAAAGGAGTTTCGAAGAGTATCAGAGTCCCGACCGTAAAGTCGGGATTCATTTTTCCTATCAAAAACAGAAACCCCGTGCTAGCAACTTGAAGGGCGGCTAAGCGCGGGGGACACTACGTGTCTCCAATATGCTACAGTCGGGAGCCGATGAGCACAAGGGGGCACGCATATAAGGAGAGCCTCCAAACGTGAAAACTCACAAAAAAGTCACATTCCTGGCAAGCTGCCGCGCATATCCGAGTTACGGCTCGATGCTCGGCCCGGTGGGAGAACCGTGCCGGCTGTCGAGCGAGAGCGGATTCTCCCCTTCGGGGTGCTCGAAATGAGCCGCCAGCAGAAGCGCGCGGCGGAACGCTCGGTCGCAAAATCTCTCGCACGTAGAAGCGTCGCGAGCGCACCCAGCGATCCCAAGTCACCGCTCCGCAAGGTGTTGACGAGCGCTTTCGAGGACCTCAACGATCGCCAGCGCAAGGGGTTCGAACTCTGGGAGCTCGCGCAGCGCTTGAACGGCAAAGCCGTTCCGATCGCGGAGTCGACGACGTACTGGGCCTCGTCGACGACGGGCAACACCGTCTACACGGTTACGTTCGATCAGCGAAACCATCGCGGCAAGATGGTCCTCAAGTACCGCTGCACGTGCCCCGACTTCGTCAAGCAAGGCGCAACGGATTGCAAGCATATCTTCGCAGAAAAACTCCGTAAAGGCGAAGTTATGGTTGACGTTAGTCGCGGAAAGAAGCCCAGGCAGAAATCCCAAGGTCGCCATCCTGGGGCGAAACGCCGCAAGGCGCGTAAGCGTGTCTGCACGAGTGGTCCGCACAAAGGAAAAACCGTTCGTACTGCTCAGCGTCACGCTCGGATCGCGATGCCGATCGAGATCCCTCAGCTAATCCACTCGCTCAAACGGACCGTCGATAAGAGTCCTCCGGAAATCGTTACGCCACAACAGCCCTACCGCGGCGGTCGCGCCGGCAGCCCCTACACGTCCCGAGTTGCTGCACTCATCGCCAAGATATCGAACGGCGCATCGTCCGACACGATGTTTAACGAGTTCAAGCGGATGATCTCCGATGGAATCTTGAAGCTCAAGAACCCGCCGGATGGCAATCGTATTAGCGAATGGCTGAACAGTCCCGTTATCACGCCGTTCCTGGAGGAATGCCTAAGGCTGACCGCCCGGCCGTTTGTGGAGCGGGAAGCGGGGGCTATCATCGATTCCAGCAAGGTATCGCAGCTGATGACGGCTTCGGCCATGGGCGTCGACTACTTGGGGGATAAGAGGCCGCAAGCCGACTGGATGAAGTGCCACGCGCTCGTCGGCGTCGAATCGATGGTAATCATGGCGGTGGAATTCTCCGGCACTATCGGTCAGGAGACCCACGACATCAATTTCCTCGAACCGCTGATACTCAAGGCCACGAAAACCTACTCGCTTCAGTACCTCATCGCGGACAAAGCTTACTTGTCGGAGGAAGTGCTCAAATTCTTGTGGTCGCGTGGCATCAAGGCCGCCGTCCCGCTAAAGAAAGGGTATTGGGAGGACGACAGCCGGACGTACCACGAGTGTATCAGCGAGCTCGTTGAATGGTTCGATCGAAACAATAATCGGGACTTCCACGAGTTCTACCGGCTCCGCGCGAAGATCGAAGCGCTCTTCTCGCTGATGAAACGCATGACGGGCGGGTACTGCTGGGGGCGCGGGCGGCCGCGCCTCATGAAATCGGGTGACCCCTGCACGGCCTGGAAAAACGAGGTTCTGTGTAAGTGCATTTACATGAATCTTCGGACGACCGTTACGTTAACTCATGAAACCGGCATAAAGATCGACTACGGTGTTCCGGATCGGCGCTTTGAGGCACCCACCGAGCCACTGATAAAGCGCGCCGCCTGATCCTTCGCTGCGGCGAGAGGGAAGAGACTCGGTAATCCGGGTCTCTTACCAATTCGCGAATAGATAGAGATATCAGTAAAATCGGGAGCGAGGTCTTCCGGCGGACGAAGATACCGGTAAATGAGCGCGGTCCCTGGCACGTGTCGGAGTTGAACCGCTCGATTCCATCAAAGGAGAAAGCCC
Source organism: Candidatus Acidiferrales bacterium (assembly GCA_035502675.1). Classification (GTDB taxonomy): domain Bacteria; phylum Vulcanimicrobiota; class Vulcanimicrobiia; order Vulcanimicrobiales; family Vulcanimicrobiaceae; genus DATJUC01. The sequence continues at coordinate 2,514 of DATJUC010000031.1, forward strand.
TGCAAAGCAGGGCTTTCTCCACGTACTCATAGCGCCGGGCGCGAGATTTTATTCCTATCTAGCTGTTTTCCCGGTATCCACCGACTTCGGTTTAGATACCGTGAGTCAACATCAGAACGGGATCTCGTCCTCTAAGTCGTCTCCGAACGAGTCGCCGGCGGCAGCCGGCGCCGCAGCTGCGGAACGGCCGCCACCGTTGTAACCGCCGCCCCCGTACTCGCCTTCGTCACCACCGCCGCCGCTGTCGCGACGCGAGCCGAGCATTTGCATGTTGTCGATCACGACTTCGGTGGCTTTGCGTTTAACGCCGTCCTTGTCTTCGTACGACCGGATCACGAGGCGTCCCTCGACGAGGGCGTTCGAGCCCTTCTTGAGGTAGGTGTTGCACGTCTCGCCGAGGCGATCCCACGCGACGATGTCGACGAAGGTCGTTTCTTCTTTGTTGCGCGGGTTGTTGACGGCAAGCGTGAATTTCGTCACGCCTTTGCCGGATTGCGTGTACCGAATCTCAGGATCGCGCGTCAAGTTGCCGACCAAGATGACGCGGTTGTAAGAACCTGCCATCGCGTACTCCTTATCGTAGGTGCGAGTGCGGAAGCGTTAGCCCGCGGAGGGAGGGGGCGGCGTCGCGGCGGCGACCGCGGCCATATGGGCGATCATCTTCGCATCGAGGCGGACGACCAGGGCGCGCAGCACGTCCTCGTGCAGCTTGAGCTGGCGCTCGAGCTCCTTAGAGCCCGGGCCGTCGCTTTTGAACTGCATCACGACGTAGTTGCCCTCGCGCAGGTCGTCGATCTCGTAGGCCAAGCGCTTCTTGCCCAGCTTCTCGACGGCGACGATTTCGCCGCCCTGCGATTTTACGATCTCGCCGATCGTGTTGGCGCGCTGCTCGACCTCGGTCTCCTCGAGGGAGGGGCGCAAAATATAGGTAACCTCGTAATCGACCATCGTTTTCCCATCTGCGGACACCCGGCAAGCGGGCGGCCCGCCTCACGCGGCGGGCAGCGGGTGGACGCGGCTTGCTTCCTTGCTGGAGGCGCGCCGGAACCCACGAATACTATCACACGTTTCCGCACAGCGGCAAGGAGGTTTGGGCCGCTCGACCGGCCGCTTTTGTCGCACCGGGCTCGCCTGACTTAGAAACCGCACTTTTTGTGCGTGGAGACGCACCGCGCGGTCAACGGTACGGTTTGATGATCATTTGATGGATAGCGTGCGCGCCGGCGCGCACGATGGCGAGTAGAACCTTCGCCTCACATGGAAGTGACTCCAAGCCGTGTCGATCGCCAAGTTTGCCGTCCACCGCCGCGTCGCGGTTTCGATGATCGCGCTCGCGATCGTCGTTCTGGGCGTCTTCGCGCTTCCGCGGCTGCCGATCGCACTCTTACCGAACTTCACGCAGCCGGTCGTCACGGTCTCGGTCACCTATCCCAACGTCGGGCCCGAGCAAATGGAAACGCTGATCACCCGGCCGATCGAGAACGCCGTGAGCCGCGTCAACGGCATCCAGCAAATCAACTCCGACTCCACCGAAGGCAACTCGTCGGTCGAGGCACAGTTCTATTTCGGAACCAACATCGATACGGCTGCGGTCGACGTCCAGGAGCAGGTGTCGCGGATCTGGGGCACGCTGCCGAACGACCCCAACCTCCAGCAGCCCGTCATTACCAAGTTCGACGCGAACTCACTGCCGGTCGTGCGGGCGTACATCACCGACCCGAACATGCCGCTGCGCGACCTCGGCGACCTCTTCACCAACCAGCTGTCCGACGAGTTTTCGGCCATCGACGGCGTCGCGAACGTCACGATCGCCAACGATCAGCAGCGCGCAATCATGGTCGAACCGAATGCCAATCTGCTGGCAGCCGACGGAATCACGCTGCAGCAAATCATGCAGCGCATCGCGCAGGAGAACGTCAACCTGCCGGCCGGCATCGTTCAGGTCGGACAGAACGAGTATCTCGTCCGGGCCAGCGCGCTCTTGGAATCTGCCAAGCAGACCGGGCAGATCATCGTCACGACCAAGAACGGCGCCCCGATCCGGCTCGACCAGATCGCCAAGGTGCGCGACTCGATCCTCGAGCAGCGGACCTACCAGCGCCTCAACGGCACGCCCGCGCTCGGCATGATCGTGAACGCCCAGCCCGACGCGAACATCGTCGCGACCTCAGTCGGCGTCGAAGCGAAGATCCTGCAAATTCAAAAACGGTACCCGGGCATGAAGATCGACATCGTCTTCGAGCAGCAGGGCTTCATTCGCGAAGCGATCACGGCGCTCGAGCACACGGCGATCTACGGCGCGGTCCTCGCGATCGCGATCATCTTCCTCTTCCTGCATTCTTGGCGCTCGACGCTCATCGTCGCCGTTTCGCTGCCGGTTTCGGTTCTGGGCACCCTCTTCGCGGCGTACATCTTCGGTTATTCGCTCAATATCATGACGCTCGGCGGCTTGGCGCTCGCCGTCGGGCTGATCGTCGACGACGCCATCGTCGTCATCGAGAACATCTACCGTCACATGGCGCGCGGGCAGACGCCGCTGCAAGCCGCCGAAACCGCCACCGCCGAGATCTTCTCGGCCGTCCTAGCATCGTCGGTGACGGTGATGACGGTGTTCGTTCCGCTCGTACTCATTCCGGGACTGCAGGGCCTGATCTTCACGCCGTTCGCGGTGATGGTCATGGTGGCGGTCGGTCTTTCCCTGGTGGTCGCGGTCACGCAGGTGCCGATGCTGTCCTCGGTGCTGCTGCGACGCCCGGCGGCGGGCGGCGGCCACGGCACCACGCGCAACGGTGCGCGGAGTTCGCCCTATCATCGCTGGTCGGCGGCCTTCGACAACCGCTACGAGCGTTTTGCGAAGTGGTACGCGCGCGTGTTGGCCCGGGCGGTCGATCGCCCGGGCGTCGTCGTAATCGTAGCGCTGGCCGTGCTCGCCGTCACCGGCGGAGCGCTCGCCCTGGGCGCCGTCAAAACGGAACTGTTTCCGCCCTCCAACTCGCATTACGGCCGCTTCAACCTGCAGATGCCGACCGGTACGGCCGTTTCGGTAATGAACGCCGTTTCCAACGACATCGAGCAGCGCATGCTCAAAGATCCTCGCGTGCTCAACGCCGGCTCGCAAATCGGCGTTAACGGCTTCGTCGGGGGAACCAACGTCAGCAACGTCGCCAATCTTTCGATCACGCTCAAGCCGACGGTCTCCAGTTCGCAGGCCGCGCAGTTCGTCTCGCAATGGACGCGAGCGCTGACGGGCTCGGGCGAGCCCGGATATCCGCGCGGAAAGCCGATTCCGGGCTTGCAGGTCTTCGGGCGCACCGTCGACATCGTGCAGGACATCATCTTCCGCGGTGAAGACGCGCTGCAGATACAAATCTTCGGCAACGACGTCAATAAGCTCTATTCGATCGCGGCGTACGATGCGATCCCTAAGCTCACGGCCGGCATCCCGGGCTTGCAACAACCCGAGCCGGGTATTACGACCGCGCAGCCGGAAATCGACGTCAACGTCAAACGCACGCTCGCAGCTCAGCTGGGTATCGACACGGGAATGATCTCGCAGGACGTCGACATCGGCACCGCCGGCGAAATTGCGTCCTACATGCAGATCAACGGAACGCAGTATCCGATCGAAGTGCAGCTGCCGCCCGACCAGCGGCGCACGCTCAAGAGCATCGAGAATCTGACGGTGCCGGTCTCCACGGTTCCGACCGGGCTACTCGTCAACTCCGCGACCGGCAGCGGAGCCGGCCTGTCGGCCGTCAACGGTTCGGTCCAAGTCAACAGCGGGTATAGCGCGACCGGGAACTACAACCTGCAGACGATGCCGCTCTCCGAGCTCGCCAACATTACCTTCGGCGTCGGGCCGTCGGAGATCACTCGTCAGGACAAACAGCGCGAAATCGACATCGACGCCGGGCTCGACATTCCGCTCGGTCAAGCCATCGAGCAGGCGACGAAGATCATGAACGGCGTGGCGCTGCCGACCGGGTATTACTGGGCCTTCGGCCCGCAGGTGCTGCAGCAAGGACAGACGTTCTCCAGCCTGACGCTGATCGTCATCTTGGCGATCGTGCTGATCTACATGCTGCTCGCCTCGCAGTTCGAGTCGATCGTCCATCCGCTGGTAATCATGGTTTCGGTTCCTTTGGCGGCGACCGGCGTCGTTTTTGCGATCTTCTTCCGCAACCTGATTTGGGGTGCGGCCAGCGGCCTGCTGCACGAACGCTTCGTGCCGATGGCGTTCGGATTGACGGCCTTCATCGGCGTGCTGATGCTGGTCGGTATCGTCGTCAAGAACGCGATCCTAGTGGTGGAATTTACCAATCAGCTGCGCGAACGCGGCATGTCGCCGCGCGAAGCGATCTTGCACGCGGCCCCGATGCGATTGCGGCCGATCTTGATGACGACCCTCGCCACCATCGGCGGGATGGTGCCGATCGCGCTCGGAATCGAAGCCGGAAGCCAGACGCAGGCGCCGCTCGGCACGGTCGTCATCGGCGGCTTGGCCGTCTCGACGACGCTGTCGCTGATCGTCGTGCCGACGCTCTATTTATGGGCGGCGCGGCACGTGGAACCGGTCATGGGCGGATTCCACCGCGGCGTCGAGCCGCCGGCGGCGCCGCGACCCGTCGACTTCGAAGAAGTGCCGATCTCGGCGAGCATCGACTAGCTTCAGCGGCGCAGGAAAAACGCGATCGTCATCGCCGTGCCGATCGCGATCACGACCGCGCGCGAGACCGGCTGCGGCAATCGCCGGAAGAACCGCGCGCCGAAGTAGCCGCCGAGCAACGCAATCGCGGCCATCGGGACGGCGAACCGCCAGTCGACGATTCGCGCGATCGCAAACGGGATCAAAGCCACGCCGTTGATCGACACGGACAGCACGTTCTTGACGGCGTTCTGCGCGTTGAAGTTGGGGAATCCGGAGAACGCAAGAACCGCCAGCATCAAGATGCCCATACCCGCACCGAAATAGCCGCCGTAGATCGCGACGACGAACTGCAGCGCGATCTGCCACGGCGCGTGCCGCGGGATTTCGGGGCCGGCGCGTATGAGTCGAGGGCTCAGCGCGAAAACGGTCGTCGCGAACAGCAATAGCCACGGGATCAGCCGTTGAAACACCGCAGCCGGCGTCACCAGCAGCAAGCACGAACCGATCAGCGCGCCGACGACGCTGACCGAAACGACCGGCCACAGCAGACGGCGCTGCTCTGCGATCTCTTCCTTGTATCCGCGCGCGCTGCCGATGGTCCCGACCCACATCGCCGCGTTGTTGGTGGCGTTGGCCGAAATCGCCGGCACGCCCGCGAACACGAGCGCGGGAAACGAAAGAAAACTCCCGCCCCCGGCCACGCTGTTCATCGCACCGGCAAAAAACGCCGCCGCCATCGGCAGCAAGAAATGCAGGTTCGTCAACAAGCGTGAAATTCTATAGACTCAATGGGTCCCGCGTCAACGAAGGTATGCCCAAAACTCTGAGCCGTTCTACGGGGCGACGCGCTCGCGCTTGGTCACCCGGTACACCCGACGGACTTTCTTGAGGCCCTCGAGCTTTACCAGAATCCTGTGCAGGTGCTCGAGGTCGCGAATTTGCACGGTGAGGCTCGTCACCGCCGTCCCGTCGCGGCGCACGCGTGCGTTAACGGTACTGACCTGCGTCTTGAGCTCGGCGAACACGCCCATGATATCCGCGAGCAGCTGCGAACGGTCCTCGGCCTCGACCTCGATGTCGACGGCGTGCGTCGAGTCGGGCGTCGTGACCCATTGCGCTTGGAGGATGCGCTCGGGCGTGGCGTTCATGTAGGCGACGTTCGGGCAATCGGCGCGGTGGACGCTGACGCCGCGGCCGATGGTCACGTAGCCGATGATGGGATCTCCCGGAACCGGCGAGCAGCACTTCGACAGCCGCACCAAGACGTCGTCGACGCCGGCGATGCGCACGCCGGACGAGCGGCGAACGCCTTTGCGCGCCGCCGGCTTGCGGGCGATCTTGGTGAGGTCGACGACGTGCTCGCTCTTGACCTCGTCGCGAATGCGATTGGCGACGGCCTGCGCCGAAGCGTCGCCGAAACCGATGGCCGCAAACAGGTCGGTCGGCGTCGCACAGTTCATCCGCGCCGCGATCTTCTCGATGAGCGGCCCGCGCGCGAGATCGACGCGAACGCCGGCCCGCGCCAACTCTTGCTCGAGCGCCTCCTGGCCGGCCAATACGTTTTCCTCGCGGCGCTCCTTGCGGAACCACTGCTTGATCTTGTGCTTGGCGCTGGAGGTCTTGACGATCGAGAGCCAGTCCAGCGAGGGCCGCGCGCTCGATTTGTTGACCAAGATTTCGCAGATGTCGCCGTTGGCCATCTGATAATCGAGCGGCACGATGCGGCCGTTGACCTTCGCGCCGACGCAGTGATTGCCGACGTCGGTGTGCACCGCGTACGCGAAATCGAGCGGCGTTCCGCCGGCGGGCATCGAGAACACGTCGCCGCGCGGCGAAAAAACGAACACCTGCGAATCGAACAGGTCGAGTTTGAGGTTCTCCATGAACACGCGCGAGTCGCGCATGTCCTTTTGCCACTCCAGCAGCGCGCGCAGCCACGAGAGCTTGTTCTCGAACTGATCGGCCTTGCCGCCCTCTTTATAGCGCCAATGGGCGGCGATGCCGTACTCGCTGGTGCGGTGCATCTCCCAGGTACGGATTTGGATCTCGAGCGGCTCGCCGCTCGGGCCGACGACCGTCGTGTGCAGCGACTGGTACATGTTCGGCTTGGGCATCGCAATGTAATCTTTGAAACGTCCCGGCAGCGGCGTCCACATCGCGTGCACGGCGCCGAGTGCCGCGTAACAGTCCTTCACCGTGTCGACGATGATGCGAATCGCCGTCAGATCGTAAATCGTCGAGAAGTCGCGGCCCTTCTTGATCTTCGAGTAGATCGAATAGAAATGCTTCGGCCGTCCTTGGATCTCGGCGTTGACTTTCATCTCGGCAAACTCGGACTTCAGCCGCGCGATCGCGCCCTCGACGTCCTTCTCACGCTCCTGACGGGTCTTGGCCACGCGTTCGACGATCTCGCGGTAGGGCTCGGGGTCGAGGTACCGCAGGCAATCGTCTTCGATCTCCCACTTGATCTTCCAGATACCGAGGCGGTGCGCGATCGGGGCGTAGATGTCCAGCGTTTCCCGCGCGATGGCCTGCTGCTTCGAAGGCGTGAGGCTCCCCAGCGTGCGCATGTTGTGCAGTCGATCGGCGAGCTTGATGATGATGACGCGGATGTCTTTGGCCATCGCCATGAACATCTTGCGGAGGTTTTCGACCTGGGCGTCCTCTTTCGACTGATACGGAATGCGGGTGAGCTTGGTGACGCCTTCGACCAGCTGGGCGATCTCGGGCCCGAACTGCTCGGTGACCTGCTCGCTGGTGATGGAGGTGTCCTCGACGACGTCGTGCAGCAGCGCCGCCGCGATGGTTTGGCGGTCCATTTCGAGCTCCGCCAAAATACCGGCGACCGCCAGCGGGTGCTCGATGTACGACTCGCCCGACGCGCGGCGCTGTCCTTCGTGCGCGGCGTCGGCGACCTCGTAGACGCGCATCAGCCACTCCGGCTCCAGCGAGGGGTCGTAGCTGCGGACGCGGGCGATCAGTTCCGTAATGGTCATGCGGTATTTCAGCTATTGTACATCGGCGCTGCCAGCCCGGCGCGGCTTTACGTCGGCTGAGGCGAGGGAGACGGGGTTTCCGTGATGGTCTCGGTCTCCAGCTTGTCCTTGAAAAAGATCCGTTCGACCTTTTCCTGGGCGTCCAAAACCATGAACAGATAAACCTTGCCGCCGACGCAATCCATCTGGTAGATATAGCCGCGCGAGTCCGGCAGCGTATCCGGGATGGCCAGTGGACCGATATAGATAACGTCGGTCAACGCTCCCAGCGTTCCCAGCGCGCGCGACGACTTGTCGACGTTCGCGTCGGTCAGCTGCGACTGGATCGACCCCGAGTAAGCGTCTTTGTCGAGCTTACCGGCCTGCCATTCGACGAACTGGCGGCGCGCAATGGCGGTCACGGCGGGATCGGCGATCGGCGTCGGGCTGGGCGATGGCGTGGGATGCGGACGCCCCCACGCGAGGGCCGGCGTTGCCACGATGGCAAGCGCGAGGCAAACTAGTAGGTGACGAATGTGACGACCTCCGAACCATCGAGCGCAGCGCGCCCGCCGAGCGCTTCGAGTTCCACTAAGAAGGCAAATGCTTCGACGTGCGCCCCCAGCCGCTCTAGGAGGCGGCCGGTCGCTGCCGCCGTCCCTCCGGTCGCCAGCAGATCGTCGACGACCACGACCCGATCGCCCGGTCCGATCGCATCGGCGTGGATTTCGAGCGAGTTGGTGCCGTATTCCAGCGCGTACTCTTCGGCGAGCGTGTCGTGGGGCAGTTTGCCGGGCTTGCGGACCGGGATGAACCC
>DATJUC010000032.1:0-6577 GCA_035502675.1 Candidatus Acidiferrales bacterium
GTCGAGCATCCAGGCCATTACCGACGGCAACGGCCCGGCTTCGATGGATCCGCCGTTCGATTCGACGCTGGCCAACCCGCCGGCCGCGACCACCGACGCCGAAGGGAAGGTCGACGGCATCGGCTTGGCGTGGGTCGGGCCGCCGATCTCCGACGAGCGCGCGGCAACCGCGCTGGATTTCGTCGCCGACTATCTCTTTCGCGACGAGACCGGCATCGTCAGCAAAGCGCTCGAGGCCGGCAAGGACGGCACCTACGCCGAGGGTCAGTTCATCACCCTGCACGACCCGGGCATCATGCTGGTAACCGTCGGCGGCGACTCGCGTAAGCTCGCGACGCAGCACATTTTGGAAGAGGTCGCAAAGCTGGAACAGCCGCTCGACCCGCAGGTCTTCGCCGCGGCCCGCGAAGCCTTTCTGTATCACATCGCGGTCGACACGCAAACGCCGTCTCAGGCCGCCGATAACTTGGGCTGGTATTGGGTCGAAGGCGCGCCGGCCTACGCTCCCGGCGACGAAGGCGGCGCCTACGCACAAGCCGCCCGCGCGCTCGATCCGCAGTACGTCGCCTCGATCGTGCGCCGCTATCTGAAGAATCCCGTAACCGTGAATCTGACGGCCACGCCGCCGACGAAGGAGTCCGCATCGTAATGCGCGCGACGAGCTTGCTGCTTGCGGCGGCGCTCTCGACGGTGCCTTGCCTCGCACGCGCGGCCGGCGACGTCCCGATGCCCTCGATGTCCAGTGCGGGCGGAACGACGATCCTGCAGCAGCTCGACGATCGTGCGTCGCTGGTCGGCGTCGAGCTGGAGATTCGGGCCGGGCTGAACCGTCAAACGCTCAAGCAGAACGGGCTCGCCGCCTTGACGGCCGAAACGATCCTGCGTTCGCCCGTCGGAACGCCGCCGATGCCGCTCGAGGAAGCGGTCGCGGCCAACGGCGGCTCGATCCGTTTCACCGTCGATCCGGACAACGTCCATTTCTACGTCGAGTCGCTGGCGGTAGACGCTCCCGCGGTGCTGAACTTGGTTCGCCAAACGCTGGCCGCTCCCGACTTCGGACCGGCGACGGTCCGCGACGCGCGCAGCTCGCTCGTGCGCCAAATCGCGCAGTCCCAACAGTGGGCGCTGGGGGTCGGCATCGAGATGCTGGCGGCAGCGTCTTCACCGCAGGCCAATACCGGCTTACCCGCGCTCGGAACGCCGGCGTCGCTGTATCAGCTCTTTCCGAAAGACGCGGAGAGCTTCTATCGCACGTTCTACCGGCGCGGCGGAAGCTACGTCAGTGCCGCCGGCCGGTTGAGCGCGCTCGATCCCAACGCTCTGGCGCAGCTTTCGCAGTCGCTGCCCGAAGGCAATACCGAAGCGATCCCGGTTCGCGTCGCGCCGCTGCGCGGCGCTTCCCACGAGATCGTCACGCACCGCGACGTTTCGTCGCCTTGGCTGATCGCGCAGTACCCCGCACCGAGCGTGGAGAGCCGGGACTTCGGCCCGATGCTCGTGCTTGCGGCGTTCGTGCGGCGTACGCTGTCGGACATCGCGCAGGTACCGGGTGTGGTGACGACCACCTTCGCATCGCGTGCGGTCGGGACGCTCTACACCTACGATCATCGTCCGGCGCGCCTCGTGCTCTACGTCAACGGCGGAATCGGCAACCCCAGCCGTGCCTTCGCGACCGCGCTCTCGGTCGTGAACGTGTTGGCCGCGACCCGGCTGCAGGGGTCGATCTCGGACTTCAAGGCCGAGGCGGCCGGCGATTTCGCGATCGGAGCCACTACGCTCGAAACGCGCGCGTGGCTGGCGGCCGTCTTCGCACGCGAGAGCTCGTCGCCGGACTTCCTCAACCGCACGCTCAACGCCATCGCGGCCACGACACCGGAGGATCTGCAGCGCGTCGCGCGGTTGTACCTCGGTAACCCCACGATCGCGCTGGTATTGCCCCGGGACGGAAGCCCCTCGAACTGAGTGCGCTTGCGCTCGTTCACGATTATCTGAATCAACGCGGCGGCGCCGAGCGCGTCTTCGCGCACTTCGCCCGTGCGTGGCCGGAAGCGCCGGTCTACACGGCCCTCTACGACGAGCGTGCCGCCGGCGACGTGGTCGAACGCCGGCGCGTGCGAACCTCGTATCTCGCGCGCGTTCCCCTGGCCAATCGCTATTTTCGGTTGCTGGCGCCGTTTTATCCCCGCGCGTTCGAAGCGTTCGACTTCTCCGGGTTCGACACGATCGTGAGTTCGACGACGGCGTGGGCGAAAGGCGTGCTCGTTCCGCCGCAGGCGGTCCACGTCTGCTACGTCAACACGGTCAGCCGCTTTGCGTTCGCGTACGACCGGTACGTCGCCGCGATGGCGCCGGGCCCGTTGAGCCGGCTCGCGCGGCCGGCCGTCCGGCGCTTGGCCGAATGGGATCGCGCCGCGGCGCAGCGCCCGACGCGGCTGGTCGCCAACTCGCGCAACGTCGCGAACCGTATCGCCCGCTACTACGGCCGCGAATCCGACGTCTTGCCCTGTCCGGTCGACGTCGAACGATTCGCGGTGGGCCGCGGCGAAGGCGACTACTTCGTGATCGCCTCGAGACTGCTGCCGTACAAGCGCATCGATCTCGCGATTCGCGCCGCTCAACTGGCCGGCGTGCGCCTGGTGGTGGCCGGCGACGGTCCGGCGCGCGCCGGGCTCGAGCGGCTCGCCCGCGGTACCACGACGACGCTCGTCGGTTACGTCGACGACGCCCGTCTCAACGCGCTGATCGGCGACGCTCGAGCCGCCGTCTTACCTGGCGAGGAAGATTTCGGGTTGGTACCGCTCGAGGCGGCGGCGGCCGGCCGCCCGACGATTGCGTTTCGCGCGGGCGGCGCGCTCGAAACGATTGTCGAGGGAACCACCGGCGAGTTCTTCGACGAAGCCGCGCCGGAGTCGCTGGCGGCGGCGTTGCGGGCGTTCGACCCGGCGCGCTTCGAGCCCGCGAGGCTGCGCGCGCACGCGGAAGCCTTCGCGCCGGAACGTTTCGTCGAACGGCTGCGCTCGATCGTGGAGCGCGTGCGGGCGGAGCGATAGCGTGCGCCCGGTCTGGTGGGCGGCCGGCGTCTTCGCCGCCGTCTACGTCGCGCTGGATTTCAACAAGCTGTACGCTTTACGATACGGTGCCGACCTCGGGACGTTTCTGCAGACGCTGGTGAACCTGCAGCACGGCTCGTCGTGGAACAACGCCGAGTACTTGCCGCACTTCCAGGTTCACGACTCGTGGGCACTCGCGCTGCTGACCCCGCTGGTCGCTCTGATTCCGCGGGCCGAAACGCTGCTGGCGGTGCAGGTCGCGGCCATCGCCCTGGCGGCGCCGGTTCTGACCGCATTCGCGTGCGAGCTCGGCGTCGCGCCGGCGGCCGCATCGATTCTCGGAATCGCCTATTTGCTGACGCCGTCGGCGCAGGGGGTCGCCTTCGACAACTTTTCGGAAAACGCGTTCGTGCCGCTGCTCTCGTTCGCGGGCGCGCTCGCGCTGCGCCGGCGCCGGCTGTTGCCGGCGCTGATCTTCGCGCAGCTGCTGCTCGGGCTCAAGGAAGACGAGATCCTCTTCGTCGCCTGGTTCGGTGCGGCGTGCGCGCTCTGGTGGGACCGGCGCGCCGGCCTGGCGCTGGTCGTTCTCGCGGCGCTCAACGGCGCCGGCTACTGGCTCGTCGAATCGCTCCACGGCGTGCGTCCCAACGATCCGCACTACGGGCTGGCCGTGCACGACGTGAGCGGAAAGTTCACGCTCGTCTCGCTCTTGCTTCTGCCGTTCGCACTCGCACCGCTGGCAGTGGGCCGCTGGCTGCTGCTGGCGCTGCCGTTGCTGGCCGAAATCGTCTTCATGCAGCCGTGGAACTACGAGGCCAGCCGCGTCGGATCGCATTATAGCGCGCCGCTGCTGGCGGCAGCGTCGCTGGCTGCGGCCTTCGGCCTGCGACGGCTTCCCGGGTTTGCGCGCTGGATGATTCCGTGCGCCCTCTTGGTCACATTGGTCATTTTCAACGAAACCGACTTGCGCCCGGGCCGCTGGCCGTACGTCGTCGATTGGAGCGCCTACGCGCGCGCCGTCGCGATCCGGAACTCGCCGGTCGCGGTGACGTTACCGCGCGGCGAAGAAGGCGTCTTTGCCGTGGCGGCCGCAAACCCACGCGTCCGTCTCGATCCGCGCCGCGACCCTCATTTCGTGGCGTGTCCCGGATACGACACCGACGGCGCTGCGTTTTTCGCGAGTCTGGCCGGGCACGTGCCGCCCAAGCTCTGCGGCGGCGTGCCGGTGAGGTAGCCGGGTCGTGTCGTGGTTCGGTATCCGGCGCAAGGTTGAACCGCCGCGCGCCGATTCGAATCTCCCACGCACGCGGCTGGGCGCGATGCGCGAGGACGCGCAGCGCTTCGCCGGGCTCACCGACGCGCGGGTGCTGATCTATTGGCCGCACGGGCTGGGCGACTGGGCGCAGCTTGGAAGCATCGCCGGATTGCTCGAGCCGAGCAATCGATATGCGATCACGCGCTTCGGCGACGATTACGTGAGCCTGATGGACAACCACCCGACGCTGATGCCGCTCTATAGCGGCGTTCGCCAACCCGGCGACGGTGAGAGGCAGGGCGCGTGCAACTTCGGAATTACGATCGACCAGTGCGACGGCGGCCGCGTCGAGCTCGCGCTTCCACCTCCGCTCGACGAAGCGGTCGGCGCGTTCGCGCCCGAAGCGCTGTTATGGACCGACTTCCCCGAGACCGAGGGCCGCACGCCCTATCCGTTCCACACCAAAGCGCGCAACTTACTGCGCGCCCTCGTCGATCCGCAGCGGTTGCCGTCGTTCGACCTTTCGGCACCGCTGCGCAGCAGCATCGATTTCGTCCCGAGCGCGCACGTCATGCGCGAGGTCGAGACGCGCCTGTCGGCGCTGGCGCCGCCGGGATCGCGCCTGGCGATCGTGTCGCGCACGGGCTACAGCGCCGCCCGCAAGAACTGGGGCGACGGCTCCCAAGCCCGCGAGTTCGTCCGCCGGCTCCGGCGCGACGATCCTTCCTGGCGAACCATCTCGATGGACGAAGACGATCTCGGCGACGGCGCGGCCGGTTTTCGCGCGCTCTTCGGCGACTCCGCCGAACCCTTCGCGCGTCTCTACAAGGCGCTCGCCGCGCGCACCGAGCTCTTCGTCGGCGTGCCCGCCGGGCCGCTGCACGTTACGATGGCGCGCGGCGGCATCCCGGTGGTAGGTCTATGGATGGCGCATCACCCCGATTGGTACGACGAGCCCAACGCCGAGGCGATCCATCTCGTCTCGCGGTTCGTGCGCGACCGGGGCTTCGACCGGCGCCCGGCGACGACCAGCAAGCCGGCGTCGCTGCGGCACCGCACGACCTATCTCGACGCCGTCGAGATCGCCGCCGACGACGTGATGGGCGCGGCGCGAGAGGCGTTGCGCTGACGGCCGGCGCTAGGTTACGAGTTTGGGCGCGAGGATGAGCAGCGAAATCGAAAGCGCGTTGAAGATCGCGTGTGAGATCATCGACGCCCATGCGTTGCGCGTGCGGTAATACACGTAGCAGAGAATCATGCCGCCCAGTGCCAGCGGAAACGCGGCGTAGAGGTCGCCGTGCGCCATGCCGAAGAGCAAGCCGCTCGCAATCGCGCCGCCCCAAAAGCCCCAGTATCGCAGGCCGAGATTGAAGTAGAAGACCCGAAAGATCGTCTCTTCCGCGAAGGGTGCGAAGACGACCGCGAAAGCCACGAACAGCGCGACCGCCCACGGCGCGTGCAGCCCTTTGAAGATCTCGACGACGTCCTGTTCGTGCGTGCTGTGCGCGAAATAATCGATCAGCGAAGCGGTGCCGTTGGAGACGACCACCATCGCGGCCGCGCCTAGGACCGCGAACCACACCGTTTTGGAGTCGGGAGTCCGAAAGCCCAGCTCGCGCAGCGAGAACTTGGACATCGCCGGCATGGCGGCCAGCAGGATTGCGACCACGCCGCCCTCGACGACGAACTGCAGGACGATGCCGACGACGATTGCCAGCGTCGTGAGCGAGCCCAACGGCGGCCCGTTCGAGCGCAGGGCGGCGACGAAGGCCCACGCCAGCGCTGCGGCGATCGCGATCGCGAGCAGCCAGGTCGAGACGCTAGTGAAACTCTTGGGCGGCCAATGCGTCGGCCACTGCGGCAAAGTCGTGGAGCGTGAGTCGTTCACCGCGAATCTCCGGCGCGAGCTGGCTGGTTTGGAGCGCTCGTTCGGCAGCCGCGCGATCGATCGAAAGCGCGAGCGCCAGGCTATTGGCGAGCGTCTTTCGCCGGTACGCGAACGCGGCGCGCACGACCTTCCGGAAGAGCGCGAGATCGCGAGGGCGAACCGCCGGCTCGGCGCGACGACGCAGCGCGACCACCGTCGAACGCACCTTCGGCGAGGGGAAGAACGACGACGGTCCGAGCGTGAACGCGGTTCGCACCTGCATCGCGTATTGTACGGCGACCGAGAGGCTGCCGTAGGCCTTCGTGCCGGGAGCCGCCGCAAATCGCTCGGCCACGTCTTTCTGCACCATCACGCACAGCGAAGCCGGTCCGCGATCCATCTCCA
>DATJUC010000033.1:0-32154 GCA_035502675.1 Candidatus Acidiferrales bacterium
GCATCCCGACGATCGAGGCGTGGTGCCCGACGTCGCGGTCGAGACGACGCCCGCCGACATTGCCGCGGGGCGCGATCCCGTCATGGAGCGTGTCTTCGGGCTGATTGGCGCCTAAGCGAAACTACGTTGCGCGGTAGACGACGCGGCCGCCGCGTACGGTCAGCGCGACGTTCGCGAACGCGTCGATGCGCCGGAATGGATCCTCCCGCAGTATCACGAGATCGGCGTGGAATCCCGGCGCGATGCGGCCGGCTTGCGACGCGACGCGAAAGCGCCGCGCCGGTTCGGTCGTGAGCGACGCCAAGATCGCGCGCGCGTCCATGCCGGCCCGGGCCATCAGCGCGTACTCCGGCGACGGGTCGGCATCGACGGCGCCATAATCGGTGCCGAAGAGCACCGCGTTGCCGGCTTCGCGCCAGGCGCGCAGCTGTTCGACCGCGGCGTCCGTCAAACGTTCGACCGTCGAGAAGCGATCGTGGCGGAACAGCATCGGCCACAAGCCCAGCGTCGGAATCAGCGCGGCGTCGAGCCGGCGCGCGCCGGCGAGCAGCGCGTCGTCCCACGCGCCCGAGCGCGGCGTCGTATGCGCGACGACGTCGACGCCGGCCTCGAGCGCACGCTCGACGTCGCCGGCGTCGTTGGGATGCACGAAGGCGAGCTCGCCGTCGCGATGTGCCTCGTCGACGGCGGCGCGCATCGTTTCCACGGAAAGCTGCACCGGCGTGCGCGACGGCGCGCCGGAGGCAAAGAGCTTGACGCCGTCGGCACCGGCGTCGAGCAGCCGGCGGGCCTGCGCGCGAGCGCTCGCGGCATCGGCAACTTCCGGCATCGCCGTTTTCGCGACGCCCATCGCGGCCAGCGTTGCGTCCGGCGGCATCGCACCCGGCGGTACGAGCCCTTCGCCGGTCGTGAGGATCGCCGGGCCGGCGACGTCGCCCGACTCGACGCGCGCACGAACGCACAGCGTGTTTTCGAGCGGCGACGAGAGATCGACGACGCGGGTGAAGCCGTAGCGCGTGAAGCTCGCGAGCTGCGCTTCGAGCTCGCCGTTGGGAATGCTCGCCGCATCGGCCCACTTGCGCTCGAAGAAGTGCACGTGGCAGTTCCAAAACCCGGCGAGCGCCGTCATGCCGGTGCAGTCGATCTCGGGACCGTCGTCTTCGGCGGCACTCGCGCTCGCATCGATGCCGGCGACGACGCCGTCGCGAACGACCACGGTCGCCTCGTAGAACGGCGCCGAACCCGGCTCGGGGTAGACGGTCAGTCCGCGAAGCCGCATGCGCGGCCGCGTTCGACGGGGTAACCCGGGATGCTTGTCCGGCCGCGGAGAAGGCTGCCGCGCAATGGACGGCCCCGCCGTTCGAATCGTCGGGTTCGGCGGCTTTTCCGTTCTGGTCGGGGACCAGGACCGCACCGCGGCATTCTCCGGCCGCTTGCGTCGCTGTGTGGCGCATCTCGCGCTGCACGACGACATGTTGGACCGGCGTTTGCTGGCATCGGAGCTGTGGCCGGAGCTGCCCGAAGCCGAAGCGATGGCCAATCTGCGACGCCGCCTTCACGAGCTGTCGCAGGCCTTCGCCGCGATCGGGCTCGGCGACGCGCTCGAGCGGACCGCGACCGGCGTGCGGCTGGCGCCGCGAGTGCGCGACGCCGTCGACGTCGTTCGCTATCTCGAGGGCGTGCGCGATCCCGAGCGCGCGCTGGACGTCGCGGAACTCTATCGCGAGCCGGTCTTCGCCGGCGTGGACGACGAGTTCGTCGCGCAGATGCGCGAGCGCGTGCGCGGAGAGCACCTCGAACTGCTTGCGGGATTGCTCGATCGCGCGATCGAGCGCGGCGATCCGGTCGCAATCGCGGCCGGCGCCGAAGCGCTGGCGCGCCACGATCCGTCCAGCGAAGACGCGATCGGCCGCGCGGTGCGGGCGTTGCGCGAGCTCGGCGAAACCGATCGGGCGCGCCGGCTCTTCGACCGCTTCGCCGCGCGCGTTCGCGAGCTGGTCGGCGTCGAGCCGGCCGAAATCGCGGAACTTCGTCCGGCCTCCGGTCTGCCGGCCGAAACGACGCCGTTCTTCGAACGCCCGGCCGAGGTCGCCGCGGTTTCGAACGCGCTGGAACGGGCGCGCGTGGTCGTGCTGGTGGGACCGCCCGGCGTCGGCAAGAGCCGCCTCGCGTCGCGCATCGCCGCCGAGTTGACCGCCCGTTATCCGAACGGCGTGCGTTATCTGGATGCTGCCGGCCATCGCGACGGCGCGTCGGCGCTGGCCGCGCTTGCGGGCATCGTGCGCGCGCGCGCGCCCGACGCCGCCGCGATCGCGCGCGCGTTGGTGGAGACGCCGTCGCCGCTGCTGCTCGACAACGTCGAAGCGATCGCGGCCGAACTCGAGCCGCTGATTGCGCAGCTCGCCGCGGGCGGCAGCCCCGCGCCGGTGCTGGTCACCAGCCGCGCGCCGCTGCGCGTGGCCGGCGAATGCGTGGTGCGCGTCGAGCCGCTCGAGCGTCAGGCCGCGCTGGCGTTTTTTCTCGCGCGCGCCGAACTCGCCGGCGCGCGCTTCGAGCGCACCCACGAACGCCTCACGGCGGCGGCGTCGATCTGCGAAGAGCTCGACTGCGTGCCGCTGGCGCTCGAACTGGCCGCGCGCCGCATACCGACGCTCGGGTTCGTCAACGTTCGCAGGCTGCTCGACGATCGCTTTCGCGCGCTCGCGCCGCGCGGCGAGCGCCGCGGCGGCCGCCACGACGCGTTACGAAGCGCGTACGACTGGAGTTACGACTTGCTGTCGCCGGACGAGCAGCGCGTCTTTCGCGCGCTCGGCCTGCTGCGCGGACCGTGGACGCTCGAGACCGCAGCGAGCTTGATGCAAACCGACGTGCGGGCCGTCGCCGACGTGGTTTCGCGCCTGGTCGACGACTCGCTGGTCGAGCTCGGGCGCACCGAAGGCGCGTTTGCGACGATGCGGACGGCCCGCGAGTACATGCGCCGCCGGCTCGACGAATGCGGCGAGACCGGGGCCTACGCCGAGCGCTACGCCCGCATGGTGCTCGAGCCGTACGTCGCCGCCAACTACGAGCTGCGCGGCGCCCATGCCGCCGACCGGTTCGACGCGATCGAACGCTCGATGGACGACGTTCGTGCGGCGTTGGATTCGGCGATCGTCGCAGGCCTCGACGTCGAGCTCGGCGCCCGCGCGCTGGCGGCGCTGTCGCGCTTTTTGTTCGAGCGCGGCCACGCGATGGAAGCGCGGCGCTGGTGCGAAGCGGCGGTCGCGCAGCTCGACGCGAGCTCGCCGGTGCGCGCCGAGACGCTCTACGTCCGCGCGCTGATGGGCCGCAACGCCGGCCGTTTCGACGCCGGTCTGGCGGAGTTCGAAGAAGCGGTCGCCGCGCTGCGCGCGTCCGGCGATGCGGCGACGCTGGCCAAGTCGATGCTCTACGCGTCCAACGCCGCGCGCATGACCGGCAACGCCGAGCGCGCGCTCGATCTCGCGCGCGAAGCGAGCAAGATCCTGGCCGGAATCGGCGATCCGTATCTGGTCGCGTTCGCACGCAGTGCGGTCGGGGCCGCCAACTATGCGTTAGGCAACCTGTTGCGGGCGCGTCGCGAGTTTGCCGCTGCCGGCCGGGCGTTCGCGGCCATCGAGGCGCGCGACGACGAAGCGCTGATGCTGATCGATGCGGCGCGCTGCGACTTCGGCATGGGCGATCTGATCGCGACCGGACACGAGTTCGAGCGCGGATTGAGTCACGCGCTGCAAACCGGAAACCGTTACGTCGAAGCGCACGCGCGCATCAGCCTCGGCCTGCACGCGCTGGATCGCGGACGACCCGCCGACGCGCGCCGGCAGCTCGCTCCGGCCGCGGCGATCGCGCTCGCCACCAACGACGTCGAGCTTTCGGTCATCGCGCTCGAGGCTGCCGCCGAGCTGTTCGCGGCCGAAAACGCGCGCGAGCGCGCCGTCATCGCGGCCGCCGCCGCCAACGGGGTGCGGGCGCAGGCGTGCGCCGAGCGCGCGCCGAGCGAACGCGCGCGCTACGAACGTCTGCAGCGCCGCGTCGGCGGCGTCGCGCCGCCGCGCGGCGAGCGCAGCTTCGATCCGGGCGCGCGGATGCGCTCGATCTTGGGCAGCTTCAGCGAGGCGCTCTACGAAGTGCCGAAGACGGAACGTCGTCGGTAAGGCTCGCGTAGATCAGGTTGCCGAACTTGTCGGTGACCGAGAATCCGCAGCCGCCGTCGGGGACTTTGGATTCCGGCGGCATCGAGACGTTGACGGTGAACGGATCGCTGGTGCCCTTCACCGGTGACACGCCGATGCCGGCCGACGGGCATGTGTACGGCGGCACGCCCGAGAGTGACTGCGGCGGCGGGTTATTGAGATTCACGGTGAAGTTGTCCGGCTTGACGGTGACGCCACCCTGCGCGTAATCGGTGATTTGGATTTGCGGCGACGACACGCTCACGATGTCGAGCAGCACGCCCGGCGAGCCGGGACCGCTGCACGTTCCGCCGCCGTCGTGATCGCCCGACGTGATGTCGTGAATGCAGATCGAGACGTTGCCGGGACCGGGATGCAGCGTGATCTTCGGATTCTCCGGCGAGAACTTGGAGACTTTGAAGCCGGTCTGGTCGTCCGGCAGGCTCGAAAAGCTGTCGAGGGCCGTCGGTCCGGTGTTGCCCAGCGGCGACTTCGTTTCGACGTCGTACTCGAACTTGGCGGTGCCGCCGTACAGGTAGAAGTTGGCCGGTTCCGAGAGCGTGACGTCGTTGGGCGACGGGCTGGCGGCCGATCCCAGCGGCGTCCAGTCGTACCCTTGGCCCGGTTCGATTCCCAACGGAACGTTGTCGACGCTATAGTAATCGACGTTGTTCTTGTCGGCCGACTTGGCGTTGGTGACGGCGACGTCCGAGGTCATCAAGGCGCCCTGGAGCGTGCCTTTCACGTATTGCGTGACGGTCAGCGGAATGCCGTCGGGATAGCCCGCCAAGATCGGTCCGGCCGACGGATCGAGATCGCCGACCAGATCTTCGATCGCGCTCGCGAGATTGAAGTCGTAAGAAGCTTTCTTGGTCGGACTCAGCGTGGCGGTCGCTTTGGGAACGAGCAGCTTCGACTCGCTGGTGGATTGATAGGTGAGTCCGGGATCGCCCTCGTCGCCCCCGTTGCTTTGCGCCAGCAGGTACTCGCCGCCGCCGGTCACGGCTTTGCCGTGCGCTTCGAACGAGTACGAAAGCTTGGCGGAGATCGAAACGACCGAGCCGCCGTCGACGGTGAACGTCGGCGACGAGGCTTTGTCGTTGAGCACCGCGACCGGCAGGAGCGACTCCACGTTCTCGGTCCACGGATATTTCGCCGTCTCGTCGACCAGCTGCAGCGGGTAGTTGGTGGTCTCGCCGAACGACGCGCTGACTTCCCACTGAATGTAAATCGATCCGAACGGCAGCTTGATCGGATACGGGAACGCCGGTTCGGGCGGCGAGATGACGGCTTGCGAATACGGCGGGGTCGAACCTTTGAGGAAAAACTTCACCGGTGCGGCCGTAAACGGCATCGGCGGCGCGGCGGCGGCGACCTCTTGCAGAACCGGCTCGAACGGAGCGGACGGTTCGGATGCGCCGGCCGTCGTCGAGAACGGCGCGCCGGCGCGAACGAACGTCGGCTTGACGTGCTTGCCCAATACTTCGAAGTCGGTGAAGTATTTGGCGGCCGGCTCGGAACCGTCGCGCAGGTCGACCAGCGTCGAGATTTTGTCGCCGGTACGGATCGAGGCGAACCCGCCCGGCACGCCGTCGATCGTCGTTCCGTTCACCCGCACGACGAGGTTGGCGGGGATTTTCGGACCGCTGACCGGCGCGACGCCGGCGACCGATTGACTCGACTTCGCTCCCAAAAACGGTTGCGTGTGCAGCCGAATGCCGTCCGACGTATAGCCGGTGATCGTGGCGAATACCAGCGTGTCCGGCTCGGGCGTCGGCAGCGCGGAGAGCAGCGCCGACGCGGTCGCGCCTTTCATCGTCTTCCCTCCAAGTTGCGAGGCGCCGACCTTGCCGCTGATCTGCACGACCTTGGCCGACGCGGCCGGAACCGGAATCGGCGTCGGCGGCACCAGCCGCAGGTCGAGCGGCGGCGGCGTCGGATAGCCGGGCGCCGGCGTGACGTGCGCGATGACCGGCGGCGGTGCGGCCCCGGCGCCTTCGACGGTGGCGTCGAAAGCCGGATCGAACGCGCGCGCCGGGACGGCGGCGTTGGCGACTGCGGCGTTGGGAACGGCCGCGCCGGGAACGAACGACGGCGTACGTCCGCAGGCCGAGAAGCAAGCGATGGCGGCTACGGCCGACCACGCAAAACGAGCGCTGGTTGAGCGAATCATCTTCGAACCGTAGCATGAAACGCATCCCGGGAGCGTCCCGGATGCGTCCCGGCAAGAACGGCTAGCGGCGCGCCAGCGGGATGACGAAACGCGTGGCGGTGTGCGTATCGTCGTAGGCCGAGATCTTGTTGTCGACTAACCCCGCGTCCAGGCCGGCGGTGCGAACTTCGGCGTCGCTCGGCGACGCGCCGCGGCCCTTGGGATGGAAGACCCAGAGCGCGCCGTTGGGCTTGAGGTGACCGGCGGCGCGCGGGATGCGCGCCAGGTCGCGCACGCCGTCGACGCGCACGAAGATGATGTCGTAGTTGGTACGCAGTGCTTGCGACGCGGCTTTGGCTAAGCGGGCGTTGAGGTCGCCGACGAACCATTCGTCGTGTGCGCCGCAAATTGCGACGTGCGCGTCCGACGTCACGCCGAGCTTTTCGAACAGCGTGCGATGCGAATAGTCGCGGTCGGCGGCCTTCATTCGAACGTGAGGCTCCACGGCTTGTGCGGAATGTCGGTATAGGCCATCGGGCGGTCCCACCAATCGTGCTTGCGTGCCGCCATCGTACCCGCTTCGGGCGGCGGCGGCACGCGCAGAGCGAGCGCTCGCGCGTAGGCGCCGGCGTAGCGATCGATCATGCGCTCGACGGTGAACTCCGCCTCGACGCGCTGCCGGCAGGCGGCCCGGTCGAGCGACCTCAGTGCCGGCACCTTCGCGACCGCCTCGTCGACCGAATCGCAGAGGAAGCCGGTGACCCCGTCGACGACGATCTCGGGAATCGATCCCATGCGCGCGCCGAGGACCGGCGTGCCGCATGCCATCGCTTCGATCAGCGTCAAGCCAAAGCGCTCCGGCCGGGTCGTCATGTGCACCAAGGCGAGCGCGTTGGAGAGCAGGTCGTCGCGCTCCTCGCGCTCGACCGCGCCGAGAAACTGCACGCGGTCGCCGTCGATGTGCGGTGCGACGCACTCTTCGAAATAGCGGGCGTCTTGCGGAATCGCCGCCATCTTGAGCCGCACGCCGGCCCGCTTGGCGATCTCGATCGCCCGGTGGGTGCCCTTTTCGGGATGGAAGCGACCGAGAAAGACCAGATAGTCGCCGGGCGTGCCGTTGAACGTGAACTCACCCGGATCGATGCCGTTATAGGTGGTCGCGAGATACTCCAAGCCGGGGTCGCGATCGCTGTCGGAGATCGAGCAGAAGAAGCTGCGCCGCGCGCCGGCGTAGAACGCCGCCAGAATTTGCGGCGATGAAAAGCCGTGCACGGTCGTCAATAGGGGCGGGCCGCCGGTCGCCAACGCGTAGGTCAGCGGCTTCCAGTCGAAGTTGTTGTGGATCAGGTCGAACTCGTGCGCGCGCGCGAATAGCTCGCCGATATGCAGCGACTCGAAGACGCCGCCGTCGAGCGCGGGATCTTCGTTCAATCCCACCGGCACGACCGATGCGACGCGCCCGTCGAACTGCGAATTGCCGGTCGCGAACAGCGTGACGTCGAGTCCCCGGCGGCGCATGCCGTCGGCGATGTTGTACGCGATCTGCTCCCATGGACCGTAGCCTTGCGGCGGCGTCGGCCACGCGATCGGCGCCAGGACCGCGAGTTTGGTTCCGGCGAGCGCGGCGCTCACCGGTCGTCGTCGACCGGGTGCGCGTCGTTCAAACTCTTGGCGAGCGTCCAGTCGGAGCGCCGGATCAAGCGCTGCATCGCGAGCTCCGAAAACGGTGCGATCGGCTGCGCGCGCGCGTAGTCGAACATGTCGCTCAAATCGTCGCCCGAAGCGTCGCGCCGTCCGAGATTCCGGAGCGCCCAGTTGCGCTCGATGAAGCGGACGATCGCGGTCGACTCGCGCTGCGTGTGCGAGACGCCGGTTCGCGCCCACGGCGACACGACGATGAGCGGGACGCGAAAACCCCAGTGCGTGCCGTCGGGAGCGGCCGGCGGCGCGACGTGGTCGTACCACCCGCCGGAGTCGTCCCAGGTGACGATCATCGCCGAGTCGTCGTAATACCGGCAGTTCGTCTGCGGCGAGCGCTGGCTCTGCACGAGCGCCATGTAGATCGAGCCCACCCACGCCGGTCCGCCGTTGCTCATCGATCCGGCGTGATCGGAGCTCAGCCACGTCGGCGTGACGTAGCTGACCTGCGGCAGCCGGCAGTGCTCGATGTCGGAGAGTACGTCGGACATCGGCGTGTCGACGTTGCGATCCCAGTCGGGGCCGTAGCGCACGTGCCGGATGGCGTCGTAGACGTTCACCCACGCGTCGGCGAGCGTCCGGTACGAGCCGGTGTAGTACTTCCACGAAACGCCGGCGTCATCGAGCAGATCGCCGACGGTGCGATCGTCGAAGCACGGAAAGACGCCCGGGCTGCGAACGTCTTCACCGGTCGAGAAAACGGCGACCGTCGTGCCGGGCTTGGAATCGCAGCCCCACGTCAGCATGTCGGTCGGATCCTCGGCGGCTTGGCTCTGCGCGGCCACAAGGAAGATGTGACCCGGAAACGTCGGCACCAAACGCGGCGCGAAGTTCCGATCGGCCAACGCGTAGCGCGCCGCGAGCAAATGATAGATCGTCGTTTCATCGGCGGGAACGTAGCCGAGCGGAAAACCCGGCGGCGGCTTGGGATAACCCGGATCCGCCGTCACCGGATCGGACGCAAAGCCGTCCATCTTGCCGCCGTTCCATTCCGCGACCAGCGCCGCATGGGTGTGCGACGGGTCGGCGGGAAACTCGAACGGCGTCGATCGCAGCGGCACGCTCTTGCCGTCGATCGTCGCGGTTTGCGTCGTGTCCGCACCGGGATAGCCGCGGCCGCCGGCCAGCACCGACGACGCGAACAGATTGTCGAACGTGCGGTTCTCTTGGATGACGACGATCACGTGACGGATCGGGCTGCCGGCCACGGGCTGCGCGAGATCGGCGGTCGCGGGCGAACCCGTGGAGGCCGTACCCAGGAGCAGCAGCGTCGCGAAGGCCACGCTCGCGCGCCGCATCAGACCGGCGTTCCGCCCTTGATGACGCCGGCGACGTCGCGCAGCGCGCGCACGTCTTCGCCGGCATCGCGCTCGAGCAACAGCAGGTCGGCCGGCTCGTCGATTGCGACCATGCCGCGGCTCAGCCCGATCAGCTCGGCGGCGACCGCGGTCGCGGCGTGCAGCGCTTGCTGCGGCGTCATCCCGAGCATCGACCACATCAGCTCGACTTCGTAGGCGTAGTTCTCGTGGTAGTTGTACGGCGTGCCCGCGTCCGAGCCGCCCGCGATGCGCACGCCCTGCTCGTAAGCCTTGCGGATGTTGGCGAGCATCGCCTCGTTGACGGTCCGTGCTTTGTCGATCACGAACTGCGGCTGCGCCCCGGTTTCGAGATTGTTGAGAATGCAAGTCGGCGCGGTGAGCGTCGGCACGAGATACGCACCGCCCTGTTTGAAGAGCGCGATGGCCTCGTCGTCGAGCAGCGAGCCGTGCTCGATCGAGTCGACGCCGGCGCGCAGCGCGTTCTTGATGCCGGTCGTGCCGATCGCGTGCGCCGCGACGCGCAAGCCGTGGCGGTGCGCTTCGTCGACCGCGGCGGTCAGTTCGTCGGGCGTGAGCTGCGCGTTACCCGGTACGGCGCCTTTGGTGAGCACGCCGCCGGTGGCGATCAGCTTGATGCAATCGGCGCCGGCCCACATTTGCTCGCGCACGGCTTTGCGCGCGTCCCACGGGGAATCGACCATCCGCCCGATCGGCCAGCCGTGGCCGCCGGTCATGCAGATGACGGCGCCGGCGACGCGCATGCGCGGTCCCGGTACGGTGCCGGCGACGATCGCGTCGCGCAGGTCGGCCGCGATCGCGTTGGAACTGCCGACGTCGCGAATCGTCGTCACGCCGGCCGCCAGCGACTTACGCGCGTTGGCAACCGCGTGCAGCATGCGTTGGTTCTGGGTCGTTTGCTGGAACGCGCCCATCACATCGGGCTGACCGCTGGCTTCGACGTGCGCGTGCGCGTTGACCAGTCCGGGCGTCACGCAGGCGGCTTGACGATCGCACTCTCCGGTTGCGGCGCGAATTCCGGCGATGCGCCCGTCGCGAATCTCGACGTCGACGTTACGCTTGGGCGGCTCGAGCGTCCCGTCGTAGAGAACTCCTGCACGTACGATCATCGTCGGCGTATTCTTCGCCGGCCGGTACCTTCATGCGAACCAGGCGCCCCCAATGGCGGTCGCAGCACTTCGCGATGCAGTTCGGTCCGCCGAGGCCGAACGCGCGGCAGCCGCACGGCCAAACGTAGCGCAGCAGATTCGGTTTGCGCTCCAGCGCGGTCGCGACCGACGGATTGCCGAGCGCGCGCCGAAGGCCGGCGACTTCGACGATCGCGTGGCGGGAATCCGGGAAGCCGCGGGACGCATTCATATCTCATGAACGCCGCCGAGTCACCCGTTGTTTCGGCGCCGCATGTAAAACGGATTAAACCGCGCGCGCTTCGGCGGCCTCCATCGCCTGATACGATTTGCTGGTGAGCGTGTGGCCGAGGACGCCCGCGATAAACCGCGACGCGGCCCGGACGCGCGCCAGATCGACGCCGGTTTCGACCCCCATCGAGTGCAGCATGTACAGCACGTCTTCGGTGCCGACGTTGCCGGTCGCGCCGGGCGCGTACGGGCAACCGCCCAAACCGCCCGCCGACGAATCGAACGCGGCGACGCCGCACTGCAGCGCCGCGTAGACGTTGGCCAACGCCGTTCCGCGCGTGTCGTGAAAATGGCAGGCGATCGATTCGAGCGGAATCCGTTCGGCCAACAGCGGCACGAGCTCTTCGACCTGGCTGGGAACGCCGACCCCGATTGTGTCGCCGATCGAGAGCGCGTCGCAGCCCATCTCCATCAGCTTGACGCTCACGTCCACGACCATCTGCGGCGTGACCCGGTCGCCGAACGGCGAGCCGAACGCGGTCGAGACGTAGCCGCGCACCCAGACGCCGTCGTTCTTGGCGGCGCGTACGACGTCGCGAAACGTTTCGAGCGACTCGTCGATCGTCATGTTGATGTTGCGCTGGGTGAAGTGCTCGGAGGCTGCGGTGAACACCGCGATCGCGTCGGCACCGACGGCGCGCGCCCGCTCGTACCCGCGCAAATTCGGCGTCAGCACCGGATACCGCACGCCCGGCACTTTGCGAATGCGCGTGAAAACCTCGGCGGCATCGGCCAGCTGCGGAATCGCCTTGGGACTGACGAACGACGTCGCCTCGATCCAGCGCAGCCCCGTCTCCGAGAGCAGATCGATGTAGCGCACCTTGTCGGCGGCGCTCACGTTCTCGCGCTCGTTTTGCAGCCCGTCGCGCGGGCCCATTTCGAAGAGCGTGACGGCCTTGGGAAGTCTCATACGGCTAGCTACGCCTCCGGCGGGCTTTGGGTTGCAAGGGGGCGGCCTCTTCCTCGCTGCCGAAACACCCGCGAGGAGGACGCTCTTCATGAACCTTCGCGCCGCACGCTCCCTCTCGCTGTCCGTCACGCTGCTCGCGGCCGCTTGCGCTCCCGGCGGGAGTCCCGGACAAGGCGCCTCGCTGGCTCCGTCGCTAGTCCGCCCGGCCGTCGCCGGCGGGCTGGTGGTGAGCGAAGGCGACACCGGCTACCACGTCGTCTCGAGCGTCAAAGGCGCCAACGTCCATTTCGACGCGCTGCCGAAAAGCGGGTGCGAGATCAAGCGAGATTGCTACGTCTTCGCCGCCTCGACCGGCTTGGTCGGCATCCCGATCGAGGCGCCGCCGAAGTGCCACGTCGATCAAGGGAACTCGCTGACCCCGTCGGTCGCGCAGTGTCCGGAGGTGGGCGGCGTGGTCTTCCACATGAACGGCGGCGGAACGTGGTCGGCCTACGACGGCGGCGGCGGCGAGCACGTCGACGGCCCATGCGCTTCGGGACACGTGACGGTCTACACCGGCGGTGCGCGGACCGGGACCTCGGTAGACTCGTGGGACGGGTGTCACGAGACCGTCGTCTGCGTGAAGGCGAAAGCCAGCTTCGCCGGCGTCGAAGCCGACGCGTTCGACGTCGTCGACGGAAAGTGCGGATCGATCGTTCGCCACTGAAACCCTTCGGGGCCGCCGGCCGTAGCTAAGACATGGAACGCAATCGCGGCTTCTCCGCCATTTTCGACTGGCTGTTGGCGCGTGCCACCGGCATGCGCACGCCCCGGCGGCGAATACAGGCGACCTTCGCCGTAGGTCCGCGCCTGGAGGTCCACATCGGCGCCGGAACCTGCCGCATCGTGGGCGCCTCGGTGACGGCCGTCGAGCTCGACATGACCGTGAAAGCCTTCACCGACGAGGAAGCCTCGCGCGTCAGCTATACGACGCAAGAACGCGACGGCATCACCAAGCTTTTGATCGACGGCCCGTTCAGCGGCTCGCGAAATCTCGCGACCGTCGACCTCGCGCTGCGCGTACCGCGCGGGGTACGCGTCGACGTCCATTCGAGCATGGGGACCGTGAAAGCGCAGGACGTCGATCAGATCGGCGTGCACGCGTCGATGGGTGCGGTCGAGATCGCGAACGCGCACGCCGATACGTACGTCGACGCGCAGATGGGAGCCGTGCGCGTCGCGCTGGCGCCGGATTGGCGCGGCAGCGGCATCGCGCTCAACGCTTCGATGGGTGCCGCCACGCTGCTGGTTCCCGCCGGCGTGCACCTCAACTGCGAGGCGACGTCGTCGCTGGGCAGCGTAAAAGTCGGCGTCGGATCGTATCCGGACGCGCCGACGGCGCGCGTGAGCACCAGCATGGGTGCCGTACGCATCGCGCCGGGGTAACGCAGCGCGCTAGTTGCCGAGCTCGATCAGCGGCGCGCCGCCGGGAACGATCGCGCCTTCCTTTACTAAGATCGACTTGACGGTGCCGGCCGACGGCGCTTCCAAGCGGTGTTCCATCTTCATCGCTTCGAGTACGAGCAGCAGCGCGCGCTCCTCGACGGGGTCGCCTTCGTTGACCGCGATCTTGACGATCTTTCCGGGCATCGGGGCGACGACGCGGCCGTCACCGCCGGCTTCGCCGCTCGCGGCGGCACCCTGCGCGCTCGGCGGATCGGCGAACCGAAAGCGATAAGTGCGGCCGTCGTAGTGCACGACGAAGCCGTCGCCGTCGCGCGCGACGTGCGCGACGAATGCGTCGTCGCCGAGCCGAACGTGCACGCGCTCGCCGCGGCGCTCGGCGACGAGCGCACCTTCGAACGTGCCCGAAACCTGCCATCTGCCCGGCGCCGAGGTCGCGTCGGCCTCCATCTCGATCGTTGCACCGTCGTATTGCAGGCGCAGCGGAATGCCGATGCCGGCGATGCGCCACGGCGCGAGGCCCTCCAGCAGCAAGTCCGCCGCGCACG
This sequence comes from Candidatus Acidiferrales bacterium, assembly GCA_035502675.1. Classification (GTDB taxonomy): domain Bacteria; phylum Vulcanimicrobiota; class Vulcanimicrobiia; order Vulcanimicrobiales; family Vulcanimicrobiaceae; genus DATJUC01. The sequence goes on from DATJUC010000033.1 coordinate 13,697, forward strand.
CGAGCGTCGCTTGGCGCGGCAGCGCCTTCTGCGAGAAGATCGACTCGTCGAGCCGTTGGGCGAGAAAGCTGGTCGTCGTCTCGCCGTCGCGAAAGGCTTCGTCGCGGGCGATCCAGAGCAGGAGCGGAAGGTTGCTGCGTACGCCCTCGATGGTGAAGTCTTCGAGCGCGCGCTCGAAGCGCGCGACCGCGTGCGCGCGATCGCTGCCGAACACGATCAGCTTGGCGAGCATCGGATCGTAGTAGACGCTCACCTCGCTGCCGGTGTCCACGCCCGCATCGAGCCGAACGCCGGGCCCTTGCGGCGGCGACCAGCGCGCGATCGTTCCGATCGACGGCAGCATGTGATTGGCGGGATCTTCGGCGTAGATGCGCCCTTCGATCGCCCAGCCGCGCGGACGCACGTCGGACTGCGAGATCGTCAAACGCTCGCCGTTGGCGATTCGCAGCTGCCACTGTACCAAGTCGACGCCGTAGACCAGCTCGGTCACCGGATGCTCCACTTGCAAGCGCGTGTTCATCTCGAGGAAGTAGTAGTTGCCGCCGGGATCGAGCATGAACTCGCAGGTGCCCGCGTTCTCGTAACCGACCGACTGCGCCGCCCGTACCGCGGCCGCGCCCATCGTCGCCCGCAGCTCCGGCGAGAGCGCGACCGACGGCGCTTCCTCGACGATCTTTTGATGGCGGCGCTGAATCGAGCACTCGCGCTCGCCCAGATGAATGGTCGTGCCGTGTCCGTCGGCCAGCACTTGAAACTCGATGTGGCGCGGATCGCGCAGATAGCGCTCGAGCAGGACGGTGTCGTCGCCGAACGCCGCTTGGGCCTCGCGCCGGGCCGCCGCGAGGGCCTCGTCGAAGGCGTCGATCGACTCCGCGACGCGCATGCCGCGGCCGCCGCCGCCCGCGCTCGCCTTGATCAAGAGCGGAAAGCCGGCTCGCTGCGCCTCCTCGCGCAGCCGCTCGAGCGATTGGTCGTCGCCGTCGTAGCCGGGCACCGTCGGCACGTCGAACTCGCGCACGCGGCGTTTGGCCTCGACCTTGCTGCCCATCGCGGCCATCGCTTCGGGCGACGGGCCGACGAAGATCATGCCGTTGTCGCGTACCGCCCGTGCAAACGGGGCGCGCTCCGAGAGAAACCCGTAACCGGGATGAACCGCGTCGGCGCGCATTTCGACCGCCGCGGCGATCACCGCGTCGACGTCGAGATACGAGGCGGCCGCCGGGGCCGGGCCGACGCAGCGCGCGTCGTCCATAAACTGTAAGTGATACGCGCCGGCGTCGGCCTCGGAATAGATGCCCAGCGGAACGATGCCCAACTCGCGCGCGCCGCGCGCCACGCGCACCGCGATCTCGCCCCGATTGGCGATCAGCAGCCGCGAGATCACTCGCGCACGAACGACGCCTTGCGGCGCTCCAGGAACGCGCGCAGGCCTTCTTGGCCTTCGTCGCCGATGCGCTGCTTCGCGATGGCTTGCGAGGTGAGCTGGCGTGTCTCGGGATAGGTCGCGTCGAGCACGCGCCGGATCAGCAGCTTGGCGGCGCTGACGGCGTGCGGTCCGGCGCTTCCCAACTCGCGCAGGACGCGATCGACCGCGGCATCGAGCTGTGCCGCCGGAGCCACCTCGTGAACCAGGCCGATCGCTTTGGCGCGTTCGGCGCCGAAACGTTCGCCGGTGAGAAAGAGCGCGCGCGCGTGGGATTGGCCGATTTTGCCGAGCACGAACGGCGAGATCACCGCGGGGATGATGCCGAGCTTGACTTCCGTAAAGCCGAAGACCGCATCGTCGGCGGCGATCGCCACGTCGCAGACGGCCGCCAGCCCAGCACCGCCGCCGAGCGCCGCGCCGTGAATGCGCCCGATCACCGGACGGGGGCAATTGTCGATGGCACGGAACATGTCGCTCATGCGTTCCGCGTCGATGGCGTTGGCTTCGAAACTCAGGTCGAGCGACGCGCGCATCCAGTTGACGTCGGCGCCGCCGCAGAAGACGCTGCCCTCGCCCGCGAGCACGACGGCGCGGACGTCGTCGGCGGCGGCGACCCGCGTGAAGACGTCGTGGATTTCGGCGACGACGTCGGCGTTGAACGCGTTGCGGACGTCGGGGCGGCAAAGCGTGACGCGCGCGATTCCGTCGGTAACCGAGAGAGCGATCGTATTCGGCATGCCCGCAGGCGTTTCTCGCCGTCATCCGCCCGCGCCTGGCGGGCGTTGTGAGAAGGTGAGCGAGGTGCTTGAGTGCGGCTGATCTATCGTTACGCGCTGCTGACGCGGGTCAGCCACTGGCTGTGGGTCGTCGCGTTCGCGGTGCTGGTTTCCAGTGGGCTGCAGATCTTCAACGCCTCGCCCAACCTCGACGCCAGCGACAAAAGCGATCCGGCCCGGCGGGTGCTCACCATCTCCTCGCCGGCCGACGGCGTCGGCACGGCCACGATTTTCCGGCACACCTTCGTCACCACCGGGTGGCTCGGGTGGACCGACGACGGCTTGGGCTCGCGCGGTCCGCATGCGTTCCCGGCGTGGATCACGATCCCGGGATTCCAAGATCTCGCCGACGGCCGCCGCTGGCATCTCTTCTTCGCGTGGGTCGCAGGCGCGTGCTGGCTGATCTGGCTGATCTCGGCGTGGCGGAAAGGCAGCCTGCGCGAGATGCTGTTGCGGCCGTCCGACGTGCCGAAGCTCTGGCCGATGCAGGCCTACTATTTGAAGCTGCGCAAAACGCCGCCGCCGCACGGCACCTACAATCCGCTGCAGAAAGCCGCCTACACGTTCGTGCTGTTCCTGCTGGCGCCGTTCGTCGTGCTCACCGGGCTCGCGCTCTCGCCCGGCATCGACGCACTCGCCAACCCGCTCACCGTCGTGCTCGGCGGACGCCAGTTCGCGCGGCTCTGGCACTTCGCGGGCATGCTGCTGCTGCTCGGATTCTTCGGCGTGCACACGTTCCAGGTCGCGACGCAAGGCGTCTTCAACCAGATGCGCTCGATGATCACGGGTTGGTACCGCACCAGCGAAGCGGAGACGGTCGAAGCGTGAAGCGGCGTCTGTTCATCGCAACCAGCATCGGCGCGGCGCTCGGCGGCTGCGGTCCGATCGGCACGGCGCTCAACGGCAACGCCGCCGTCCACGGCTTGCTGGAGTCCGCCGAGTCGCTCAATCACGCCGTCATCGGCACGCGCGGTTTGGCGCGCGAGTACCGCGAGCGCGACGTCGACAAGGACTTTCGCGTCAACGGCTTTCCGATGCCGAGCGACAGCCGTTACATGAGTTTGATCGCCCACGATTTCACCAACTACCGGATGGCCGTCGACGGCGCCGTCGAGCGCCGGCGTACGTTCTCGCTGGCGGAGCTGGCGGCGATGCCGCAGCAAGCCCAGATCACGCGTCACGACTGCGTCGAAGGCTGGAGCGCGATCGGAAAATGGCAAGGCGTGCGTTTGGGCGACGTTCTCGACGCCGTCGTCCCGCGCGCGGGCGCGCGCTACGTCGTCTTTCACTGCATGGACAACGACGGCCAGGGCAACCTCTACTACGAAAGCCTGGACATGCATCAAGCGCGCCATCCGCAGGCCTTGTTGGCAACCCGGCTCAACGACGCACCGCTCGACCCCGAGCACGGCGCGCCCGTGCGCCTGCGCGTGCCGACGCAGCTCGGTTACAAGAGCGCGAAGTGGGTCGGCCGGATCGAGGTCGTCGGCAGCTTCGCCAACATCGCCGGCGGTCACGGCGGCTATTGGGAAGACCAGGGCTACGAGTGGTACGCGGGGATCTAACGCTCGCACGGGCCGTCGAGCGCTGCGAGATCGAGGGAATGCGGGCGTGTATCGAGTCCGCGCAACGGCTGGCGCCGTCGATGGGCGCGCAAGGCGCCGAGATCGCCGGCGGCCTCGCGATCTTCGCCGGCGTCGATTCGCCGCTCTCGCAAGCGATCGGGATGGGCTCGAGCGCCGCGGTGACCAGCGACGACGTGGAGCGGGTCACCGCGTTTTACGCGGAGCGCGATTCGACGCCCAGCGTGCTGGTCAATCCGACCGCCGACGCGAAGCTGTCGCGTCTGCTCGCGCAGGCCGGATACGGGCCGGTTCAACAAGAGAACGCGCTGATCGCCGATCTCTCGAAGCTCGGCGGCGGGCGCGACCCGCGTATCGCGGACGCGGACGATCCCCAGCGCTGGGCCGAAACGTCGGCACGCGGTTTTCTCGACGGCGCGGAGCCGTCGCCCGAGTACGCGCTGGTCGGCTGGATCATCGCCGCCGCCGACGGCTGCACGCCGCTGGAGGGCCGGGGCGACGACGGCGGCGTCGCCGCCACCGGCGCAATGGACGTCCAGGGCGAGTTCGCCGGTTTCTTCGCCAGCTCGACGCTGCCGGCGTTTCGCCGCTGCGGCTGGCAGCGAGCGCTGATCCTCGACCGGATCGCTCGCGCTCGCGCGGCCGGCGCCCGGTACGGCCGCGCGTCGGCCGGCGTCGGGGGACCTTCCGAAAGGAACTTCCTGCGCTGCGGCTTCGCGGCGCTCTACACGCGCACGCTCTGGCAGCTTCCGAGATCGCGTTCCTAGCGGTTTTCGGAGGTTTCACCGGTGAGGGGCTGCTAGAATAGGCGGATGGAAACCAAGGAGCGCCCAAGCGCAAAGCCGCTGACCTACGCCGACGGAAATCCGCACGATCGCGTCCAGTTCTTCGACGCGAAGCTGATCCTCAAACCGGATCAGTTCTTTTCCGCCCGGGCGTTTTCGTCGTTCAACGATCTCGTCAAGGAAGCCGTCGCCAAGGTCAAAGGCGTCAGCTACGACGCGCTCGATCTTGCGAAACGGCGGCCGCGCATCCGCGAGGTGATGTTCCTCGACACCGCCGACTTCCGGCTCTACAACAATTCGTTCATCCTCCGACGGCGCACCGAGTATCAAGACGGTTTTCCGATCGCCGATCCGGAAATCGTCTTCAAGTTCCGCAATCCCGACATGGCCCAAGCTGCGGCGGTCGACGTACGTCCGAAGATCGCCGGACCGTACCGCGTCAAGTTCAAATCCGAAGCGCTGCCGCTCAAGGATCAAATCGGCGGTTACCGTTTGCTGTTTTCGCACAACTGCATCTTCCCGCTCAGCTCGGTCCACGAAGGCAATCGCACCAGCCTGCAGACCATCGCGCGCGTGTTGCCGGCGGTTGCGGGCTTGATCGGCTCGGCCGAAGGCAACGTCGAGCTCGTCAACGCGACGCTGGTCGAAGAGGTGCTGATGGATCTCGGGACGATCGACTTCGGGAAGGGCTCGACCGCGAAGACGAACATCTCGCTCTGGCGGTCGCTGGGCGATCACCGCGTGATGTGCGGCGAGTTCGCGTATCAAGCCAGGTTCGCACGGCGCGAAGACGTTTCGGAGATCGTCAAGCAGCGGGTCGAAGAGCTCTTCATCAAGCTCCAGCTGATGACGTCGGGCTGGCTCTTTCTCGGAACCACCAAGACGGGGCTCGTCTACCGGCTCAAGGGCAACCCGCCGCAAAGCCATGAATAAACCGTCGCGCAGCGAGATCTTTCTCGTCTTCCTGCGCATCGGCGCGATCAGTTTCGGCGGCGGCGTGGTCGCGTACTTGCGCGACTCGCTGGTTCGCACCAAGAAATGGTTCGACGACGTCGAGTTCTTGGAGATGACGTCGATCAGCAACACGCTGCCGGGCCTCAACGCGACCAACATGGCGATCCTCGCGGGCGATCGGCTGGGCGGAACCATCGGCTCGATCGGCGCGATGCTCGGAATGTGTCTGCCGGCCTTCATCTTCATGACGGCGTCGGGGATTCTCTACGCATCGCACGCCGAACGGCCGCTCGTCGACGCCGCGCTGCGCGGTGTGGCCGCGGCCGCGACCGGCATGATCGCCGCGACCTGGTATCAGATCGGCCGGAAATCGCTGCACGGATTCTACGACGCGCTGTTCGTGCTGTCGGCGGTCGTCGGCATCCACTACTTTCATTTGAGCGTTCCGGTCGTGCTGGTTTGCGTCGGCGCGGCCGCGATCTTCACGTACCGGCCCCAGCCTCCCAAACCCGCCGCCGCCCCGACGGAGGAAGAATGGGAAAGATACCTGCACTAGCCGGCGTTTTCTCGTACCTCTCGTTTCTGACGATCGGCGGCGGCATGGCCGCCTTTCCGGAAATGAAGGTTCAGATCGTCGAGGTGCATCGCTGGCTCTCCGAGACGCAGCTGGTGCACGTCTACAGCGTCGGTCAGATGTCGCCCGGACCGAACATGATGATGGTCGCCGAAATCGGCGAGCTGGTCGCCGGGATTCTCGGGGCCACGATCGCGGCACTCGCGTTTTTCGTTCCGACCGGCATCCTCACGTTTGGGGTCGGACGGCTCTGGAAGAAACTCGAACACTGGCCGTGGCGCGACTCGATTCAGAAAGGCCTCGGGCCGGTGGCCATCGGTCTGGCCGTCGCCGGTCTGCTTTCGTTCGGCAAGAGCGCGGTGACCGGATGGCTGACGTCGATCGTCGCAATCGCCGTCTTTTTCTTGGTGGCGCGCACGCGGATCAATCCGGCGCTGCTGATTCTGGCCGGTGCGATCGTCGGCGTCGTCGGGCTGCGCTCGTAGATGCGCTCTTCTGTCGCGCCGGCCGCCGCCGCCCTGCTCCTGCTGCTCGCCGCAATCGGTACGCCGCCGGCGCCGGCCGCGCTGCCGGCACTCTCTGCGGCGCCGCAGCCCGGTGCGGTCGTTCAGGTCGAATCGGCCGGCCGCTGGCGCGCCGTCGTCAGCAAGAAATTTCTCGGCGAAGGTGCGGGAAATCAGCGCTTCTATCAGTGGTATCTGTCGGTCTACTACGACGCCGGGGGCATCTACGGGTTGAAGTATCGGTCCCCGGCCGGCGGCGGGCCGCTGTCGAAGGTCGAGCGCGCGGCGGGCGGTGCGCGCATGTGGTTCCCGACCGCCTCCGCGCAGATCGTCGGTTTCGCGCACCTGATGCCGTCGGGCATGCAGCTGGTCGTGCAGTCGCACGAGATGTCGGCCGACTGCGGTGACGCCGTCGTGAGCGTGCTCGCGCTGCACCCGAACGAAAGCGTCGAGCCCGCGGCGAGCGTGCGCAACGGCTGCGAGCTGAGCGCGACGATCGATCGCGGTATGGGCGCCGGGCGCGATACGCTCACCTTGGACGGCCCGTATTACGCACCGAATGCGGCGATGTGCTGCCCAACCAAGGCCAAGGCCGCGGCGACGCTGTCGTATCGCGGCGGTGCGTGGACGCTTTCGCCGGCGAACTACTCGCTATATCCCGGGAGATTTCCGCCGCAGTGATTCAGGGCGGGGCGAAACCCGTGCTCGGTAACCTGCCAACGCTTCCGACCCGCTTCGTCGGGCACGCGGTCGAGGTCGCGAAGATCGCGGCCGCGCTTCAACGCAACGCACCGGTGACCATCACCGGCCCCGGCGGGGTGGGTAAGACGCGCACCGCGATCGAGCTGGCACGGCGCGTCGGCGATCTCTTTCCGGACGGCGTATGGTTCGTCAATCTGGCGCTGCTCGACGAAGGCGCCGACGTCGTTCCGTTCGTTTGCCATACGCTGCGCGATGCCGTGCCGCTCGCGCGCGATGCGCGCAGCTTCGCGGCGGCGATCGGCGACCGCCGTATGCTCTTGCTCTTCGACAGCTGCGAACACGTGCTGGCCCAGACCGCGAGCGTGGTCGCGACGATCGCCGACGTCGCACCCGGCACCCGCGTCTTGGTTACCTCGCGTCAGGCGCTCAACGTTCCGGGCGAGATGGCGCACCGGTTGGAGACGCTCGGCGTCGACGACGCGGTCGAGCTGCTCTTCGACCGCGCCCGGGTGGCCGGAACGAGTATCGACGAGCGCGCTCGCGAGACGGCGTCCGCGATCGTTTCGCGGCTCGACAACATTCCGCTCGCGATCGAGCTGGCCGCGCCGCTGCTGCGGACGATGTCGGCGGCCGAGCTGCTGCAGCACCTCGACGACCGTCTGCAGCTGCTGGCAATGGAGAACCGCGGCGTTCCCAGCCGGCAGCAGACGCTCGAAGCGGTGCACGATTGGAGCCATCGGCTGCTCGGCGAAAACGCGCAGAAGCTCTTTCGGCGGCTGGCGATCTTCGTCGGCGGCGCGACGCTCGAAGGCGCGATGCACGTCTGCTCGGACGAGGACTTCAACGAAGCGCGTTTGAGCGAAGCGCTCGACGAGCTGGTCGACAAATCGCTGGCAATCGCCGAGCCGGCGCCGGGCAAGCGGCGGTACCGCATGCTCGAGAGCACGCGTGCCTACGCGCAGAACCGCCTGTTCGAAGCCGGCGAATACGACGACGCGGCGCACGCGCACGTCCGCTTCTTTCTCTTGCTGGCGCGGCGTTATGAAGCCATTCTCGAAGCCCTTCCGGTCGAGGTCTGGCAGCAGACGGTCATGCCCGACGCGCAGAACTTTCGCGCCGCGCTTTCGCTGGCGCTCGATGCCGGCGACGTGGAGAGCGCCGCCGCGATCTGCGAGTCGCTGCACCTATGGCTCTGGTCGCACGGTGCCGTGCACGCCCTGGATCTATCGCGGCGCATCGGGACGATTCTGGAAACGCCGATGGAGCCGCGGGCCGAAGCGCCCTTGCGGCTCGCGCTGGCGGCGCTGTTGCGCGCCGCCGACCGGCCGCGCGCGCTGGAAGAAGCCAAGCGCGCGTACGAACTCTATCGCGGGCTCGGCGACGTCGCCCACGGCGCCGACGCGCTGCGTTCGACCAGCAGCCTGCAGAACGACGTGCTCGGATCGCCGTCGGCTGCGGTGGCCGAAGATCTGTCGCGCTATGCGAGCCTCATGCTCGAAGCCGGCAGCACGCTGCGCGCCGCCGAGCTGCTCAACAATCTCGGCGTCGCCTGGGCGCAGCTGCTCGACGACGCGCGTCTCGCCGACGCGCTGGTCTGCTTCGAGCGCTCGGCCGGGCTGCTGGAAGCGCGCGGCGACCGCGAGCGCGCCGGCCGCGTCATCGGCAACAGCGCGGTGGTGGCCTATATTCTCGGCGACGTGGAACTCGCGATTCGCTGGGGGCGCCGCGCGGTCTCGCTCTTCGACGAAACGCCGGACATCGTCGAAGCCGGCCATCAGTGGTCGAACCTCGGTTTCCATCTCGCCGTCGGCGGCCGCTACGACGAGGCGCGCGCGGCGCTGCGCAAGGCCATCGAGATCGCGCGCGACCGAAACGACCGCGACGGTCTCGCCGAAGCGCTCGAAATCGCGGCGCACTTTCACTCGCTGGCGGGCGACGAGCGCATCGCGGCGCGGCTGCTGGGCCGGGCCGAGGCGATGCAGCCGGCCGGCGTGGCGCGCCAGGCGCGCGACGCCGAAGTGATGGACAGGCTGATCGAATCGCTGCGCGGCTCGCTCGGCGAACGCGAGTTCGAAGAAGAGTGCCGGCGCGGCGGCGCGACCTCGGTCGACGAGCTGGTGCGCCAAGCCGCGATGGTCTGAAACAAAGCGCGGCGGCCGCGCGTATAGCCCGCATGAACCGAATCGGATTGACGATTGCCGCGGTTGCGGCGTTGTGCTCGACCCTTACTCCCGGCGCGAACGCCGCCGCGCAAGACGACGGCGTCGCCGGGCTTCTGCAGCAGACGCGCAACGCGCTGGGTGCCGCGGCGCTGGATCGCGGCGGGATCCTCGCGCTGAAAGGAACGGTCGTCGCCGGCGGGCTCCCCGGGACGACGGCGTCGTCCGGCGAGGTGGGCGGCGCGCGATTCGCCGAGCACAGCGTCACCCCGCCGCTGGCTGCGGGTGACGGTTGGGACGGCGCGGCCGCCTGGAACAGCGATCAGAGCGGATTGGTGTGGGTCGACGGCAGCGACGCCGGACGCTCGCAAGAGATCGATTCCGCATACGCGGCCAACGATGCGATCTTCGCGAACGGCAGCGGCGGTGCGTCGGTGACGGCCGGCGGACGCAAGACCGATAAGGGGCGCTCCTACGACGTCGTCGTCGCGACGCCGCCGAAATCGCGGCTGCCGATGCAGATTTGGCTCGACGCCGCCACGCATCTGCCGGCGCGGTACGTCGTAAGCCTCGGTCCGGTCGACTACACCACGACGGTGTCGGGGTATCGCAGCGTGGACGGACTGATGGTGCCGTTTCGCGAGCGCAGCGAGTCGAGCACCGGCAACGTCTCCGAGACCACGGTGACGTCGGCCGCGATCGAATCCCCCGGAGACGTCGCGGCGCTCGCCCAGCCGAAGTCCGACGTCCACGATTTTTCGATCGCGAACGGCGCGACGAGCACGACGGTGCCGATCGAGGTGATCGACAACCACGTTTATCTCGACGTGCGGCTCAACGGAAAAGGACCGTACCGCTTCATCTTCGACACGGGCGGCGCCAACCTGATAGACCCCGGCGTCGCCAAAGAGCTCGGCGCCGCCAGCGCGGGCTCGATCCAGGGCGGCGGCGCGGGCTCGACCACCGAGTCGTTCAGTTTCGCCAAGGTCGACACGCTGCAGAGCGGCGACGCCGTCGTGCGCGATCAGGTGTTCCTGGTCGTGCCGGTTCGGCAGGGCTTCGGCGTCGCGGCGGGTCAGCACGTCGACGGATTGATCGGTTTCGAAATGCTGGCGCGCTTCGTCACGACGTTCGATTACGCCGGCCGCAGCGTCACGTTCCGAATGCCGGGTGCGGCACTGCCGCAGGGCGCTCACGACGTGCCGTTCGTTTTCGGCGGAACGCAGCCGCAGTTCGCCTGCACGATCGACGGGATCGCCACGCAGTGCTCGGTCGATACCGGAGCGCGCGATGCGATTACGCTGATCGCGCCGTTCGTCGCCGCGCATCCGCAGATCGTTCCCGCGCAGCACAGCGCGATCGGCGTCAACGGCTTCGGCGTCGGCGGCGGTGCGCGCGGATTCCTCGGACGGCTGCAGTCGCTGCAGATCGACGACCTGACGCTCCCCGACTTGATCGCCGACTTCTCGACCCAGACCGGCGGCTTCTTCGCGCAGCCGTTCTTGGCCGCCAACGTCGGCGGCGGCGTCTGGAAGCGCTTTACCGTTACCTTCGACTATCCGGAGCTGACGATGGCGCTGCAGCCGAACGCGTCGTTCGGAATGCGCGACCAGTACGAACGTGCCGGCCTCTTCCTGATCGCGACCGGTGGGGCGATCGTCGTCTACGACGTCCGCCCGCAGACGCCGGCCGCCGACGCCGGTATCGTCAAGGGCGACCGGATCGTCGCGATCGACGGCAAACCGCCGGCGTCGCTGCAAGCGGCGCGCGATCTCTTCCTGCAGCCCGCCGGAACGGTGCTGCACGTCGAGGTCGCCGGCAAAGACGGTGCGACGCGCACGGTGACGCTCACGCTTCGCGACTGGGTGTGACGCTCAAGGCGATCCACACCCCGGCGATCACCGCGGCGCTGCCGAGCAGTTCGCGCCAAGTGAAGTGCTCGCCGCCGAGAACGATGCCGACGATCACGGCGACGACCGGAATGATGAGCGACGAGAGGCCCACGATCCAGGCAGCGAGGCGGTGCAGGACCCAGAGATTGAGGAAGAACGCGACGCCGCTGCCCAACACCGCGAGGTAGAACAGCGCCAGCAGCGAGTGCGGTTCGGCCGCCGCTCGCCAGTCGGTTCGCTCGGTCACGACGCCGATCGCGCCGACCGCGATGCCGGCGATCAGCATCGCGGGCGGAAGCGTCCGCATCGGATCGTGATGCGAGTGGCGTTTGGCATAGACGTTTCCGAACGCGGAGACGGCGGCGGCGCCGACGGCGGCGAGCGCGAACAGCGGCGACCCGCGCACCTGGGCTCCGAGCGAGATGATCGCGACGCCCGCGAAGGCGAGCAGCGCGCCGGCCCACGTGCGCGGGGTCGTCGGCTCGTCGGCGAGATAGCGTGCCATCGCGAAGACGAAAAACGGAAAGGTTCCGAAGAGCACGGCGACGAGGCCCGAGTCGAGCCGCGTCTCGGCGACGTACGTCAGAATGTAGTTCGCGCCGAAGAGAAACGCCGCCAAGACGAGAACCAGCTTCCACGGAAACGGTCCCGGCGCCGGGCGCGCTCGTCCGGCGCCGCGCAGGACGGCGGCGACGGCGAACAAGAAGAGGCCGGCAACCACGAAGCGCAGGCCGACTCCGGTGATCGGCGGCACGTAGCGCAGCGACACCTTAATGGCCAGCCAGGTAGTTCCCCAAATCGCACACATGCCGGCGTATGCCGCGACGACGGCACCTCGTTCGCTGCGCGAGTTCATGCGTGCGCTCGTTTCGCTCGCAGGGTGCGGCTTCTCTGCATCGCGAAGGCTGCGCTCACCGCCGTTTTACGACGAGAGGACGGATCCATGGCACTAACCGTAAAATGCCCGCTCTGCGGCGCGATCCTCGAAGGCGCCGACGAGGATTCGCTCGTTGCGGCGGCCGACCAACACGGCGACGAGAAGCATGGAGGCATGCACGCACCGCGAACGATGGTGCTGGCTGCGGCGCGCAAGAGCGGCTAGCCGTCTTGCACTGAATCTCCGCGCGGCGGCGCTCTTCGCCGCCTGCATGGTGCCGGCGTCGCTCCCGGCGCGGGCCGGCGATACGCCGTTGCGCGCGGATACGATCTTCCGGAACATGCGCGTCGCGGTCAATCGCCTGCGCGTGCCGCCCTACGTTGCGTTCACCATGGTCGACGACACGTTCTTCGTCTCGGACTTGCAGCTGGAGTCGCTGCGGGTGCTGGCCCGCCGTTCCGACGGCGCCGCGGTGTTCGTGGCGCTCATCGACAATCGCGGCAATACGGTCGAGCATCCGGTGCCCCGCGTCGTGACCAGCGGCGTCTACTTTCCCGAGAGCATGATCCAGCGCATCGGCGATTTTCCGTTGACCGATTTCGGCCTCCGCGTCGACAGCCCGGCGCGGCGCGGATTTTTCGACGCACCCGGCACGCCGGAACCGGCGCCGTCGCCAACGTCGCTGGCGGTCATCGCGACCGTCTACGGCTTTCAAGCGCCGCCGTACCGTATCGCCGATCTGGCGACACCGCTATCGACGGACGGCCGGTCTTTCACCTCGGTTTGACGCCGATTCGCGACGGCGGTCACAACGTGCTGCGCCAAATCTGGATCGACCAAACGACCGATCTCCCAGTGCGCTATCTGGCCGAGCGTTTCGTCGACACCGACGTACACCCGTATACGTACGCGGTGACGGTCGACGCCCAAGTCGTCGACGGCGTGCTCGTCAACGTCGACGCCCACGGCATCAGCCGCTACGGCCCGGCGCGCTGGCGCATCACCCAAATCTCGTTTCCGCCCTCGGAGCCGAGTTGGGTCTTCGATCAGTCGCAGTGGAAGCAGCACGACGGCCAGCCGATCCCAGGCTTCGCGCCGCAATAGCGCTACATTCGGAAGATGCCGAAGCGCGTGCGCGGCTGGGGCGCGTGCGCCGCAGCGTCGAGACCCATCGCGATGACGTGGCGCGTGTCGAGCGGGTCGATGATGCCGTCGTCCCACAAACGCGCGGTCGAATAATACGGGTTGCCTTCGCGCTCGTACTTCTCGAGGATCGGCGCCTCGAACTCGGCCTTGTCCGCGGGCGAGAGATCGCCTTTGACCGTCGACAGCACGCTGGCCGCCTGCGGACCGCCCATCACGCTGATGCGTGCGTTCGGCCACATCCACAACTGACGCGGCGAGTACGCGCGTCCGCACATGCCGTAGTTGCCGGCGCCGAAGCTGCCGCCGATGACGACCGTGAATTTCGGAACCTCGGCGCACGCCACCGCGGTGACCAGCTTGGCGCCGTCCTTGGCGATCCCGCGGTTTTCGTATTCTTTGCCGACCATGAAGCCGGTGATGTTTTGCAGGAAGAGCAGCGGCGTGCCGCGCTGCGCGCACAGCTCGATGAAGTGCGCGCCCTTGAGCGCGCTCTCGCTGAACAGAATTCCGTTGTTCGCCAAAATGCCGACCGGATGGCCTTCGATGCGCGCGAACCCGCACACCAGCGTGGTTCCGTAGCGCGCTTTGAACTCGTGCATGTCGGAGGCGTCGACCAGCCGCGCGATCACCTCGCGAACGTCGTACCCGATGCGGCTGTCGCTTGGAATGATGCCGTAAATGTCGCGCGGGTCGTGATGCGGCGGCTGCGGCTCGATGCGATCCCATTGCCGCGGCAGCTCGAGATGCAGATTGCGCACGATCTCGCGCACGATGCCCAGCGCCTGCGGGTCGTCGTTGGCAAAGTGGTCGGCGACGCCGGAGACGCGCGTGTGGACGTCGGCGCCGCCGAGCTCTTCGGCGGTGACTTCCTCGCCGGTGGCGGCTTTGACCAGCGGCGGTCCGCCGAGAAAGATCGTGCCGCGGTTCTTGACGATCACGGTCTCATCGCTCATCGCCGGAACGTAGGCGCCGCCCGCCGTGCACGAGCCCATGACCGCGGCGATCTGCGCGATTCGCTTGCTCGACATCCGCGCTTGATTGTAGAAGATGCGCCCGAAGTGCTCGCGATCCGGAAAGACGTCGGCCTGCAACGGTAAGAACGCGCCGCCCGAATCGACCAGATAGACGCACGGCAGATGGTTCTGTTCGGCGATTTCTTGCGCGCGCAGATGCTTCTTGACCGTCATCGGATAGTAGGTGCCGCCTTTGACGGTGGCGTCGTTGGCGACGACGACGCAATGCTGCCCCTCGACGATCGCGATCCCGGTCAGCACGCCGGCGGCCGGCGAATCGCCGCCGTACATGCCGAACGCCGCCAACGCAGAGAACTCCAGGAAGTCCGAGCCGGGATCGATCAGCCGCTCGATGCGCTCGCGGGCGGTGAGCTTCTGGCGCTTGCGGTGCTTCTCGACCGCTTCCGGCCCGCCGCCGCCGCGCACCGCGACCAGCCGCTCGCGCAGCTCCGCGACGAGGGCGTGCATGCGCTCCGCGTTCCGCGCGAAAGCGTCCGAGCGCCGGTCCAGGCGAGACTCCAATACGGCCATCGGCGCGGCTTTCGACCTCGTCGCTCGCGCCCCCTTAACCGCCGGTTAGAGCTGAGCGCGTCTCTGACGATTCTCCGGCACCCGCGTGTATACTGAACGCTATGGCAGCGCAGTCTGCGATGGATTTCGGCGGTTACTACCGGCCCGTGGGAAGCCTCGACGCCGGCGCGGCACTCGCGCCGCGCGCCGGCACGCTCGACGCGCGCTCGGCGGCGCATCTCTTGCGTCGCGCCGGATTCGGAGGAAACCCCGGCGAGATCGCGCGCTACGCCGCGATGCCGGTCGGAGCCGCGGTCGAATCGCTGATTCGCTTCCCGAACGTGCCCGGCGCCGCGCCGGACGACGTCTACAGTCCCGCCTCGCTGCTGCAGCAGTACGGTGCGCAAGGACTGCGCGCGCTCGGGGACGTGCAGACGAAGGCGCTCTACCGCGGCATTCGCGAGCAAGAACAGCGATCGGTCGCGTCGATCCAGCTGTGGTGGCTCAACCGCATGCTTTCGTCGGCCGCGCCGCTGCAAGAGAAGATGGCCCTGCTCTATCACGGGCATTTCACCTCGGCCGTCGTCATCAAAGGCATCTCGCCGGCGATGATCTACAATCAGAACCAGCTATTCCGGGCGTACGCGCTCGGCAATCTGCGCGAGCTGACGCGCAACGTCGCCAAGGATCCGGCCATGTTGCGATATCTCGACGGGACGTCGAACGTCGCCGGGCAGCCCAACGAGAACTTCGCGCGCGAGCTGATGGAACTCTACACGCTGGGCGTCGACCATTACAGCGAAGAGGACGTCCGCCAGTCGGCGCGCGCCTGGACGGGCTGGCGTTTCGACCGCTTCAACGAAGAGGCGTTCTTCGTTCCGCGCCTGCACGACGACGGCGTCAAAACGTTCCTCGGACAAACCGGAAACTTCGACGGCGACGACGTCGTCAACATTATTTTCGCACAGCCGCAGTGCGCGCGGTTCTTTGCCGGCTGGCTGCTCAATAGCTTCGTCTACAACGACCCCGAACCGGAACTCGTCGACCAGGTCGCGCAAATGCTGCGCCGGCACGACTACGAGCTGGCGCCGGTGATGTCGGCGTTACTGCGCAGCAACGTGTTCTACTCGGAGCGCGCGTACCGGGCGCTGGTGAAGTCGCCGGTCGAGTTCGTCGTCGGCGCCCACAAGGCGCTGGGCTTGCCGGAGATCGGCCCGCAGGCGCTGCCGGCGCTGCGCCAGATGGGCCAAGTGCTGTTCTATCCGCCCAACGTTGCGGGCTGGCCGGGCGGACAGAACTGGCTGACCAGCGCGACCATCATCCAGCGGCAGAACTATCTGGCGCGAATCGTAAACTCGCAGTCGCTCGAGCAGTCGTCGTGGCTGCACGAGTTACCGATGCAGGTGAAGCCCGCGGCGCAGAAGTTGGTCGCGCAGATCCTGCAAGGCGACGCAGCACCGGCCGCGATCTTTCAGCTGGAGGGTCTGTTGGGCGGCGCCGGCAGCTCGGCGCTGGCCGCACTGTCGGCCGAAAACTACGACGAGCGCGTAAGCGGAGCGGCCTATTTGACGATGTCGATGCCGGCCTTTCAACTCGCATGAAACGACTGAATTTCTTGATGGGCACGGTCTCCGGCCTGACGGTGGTCGCCAACGGCGAGCACGTGTTCGCGCGGGCCCTCGCCGCGACGCCGCTGCCCGGACTGCCGGGGAGCGGCGACCGCTGCTTGGTGCTGATCAACCTGCAAGGCGGCAACGACGGTTTGAACTGCGTCGTACCGCACGGCATGCCGCAGTACTACCAAGTGCGCCCGAAGATCGCGGTTCCGCGCGGCGACGTGCTCGCCATCGACGGTACGCTCGGGCTCAATCCGCAGATGCGCGCGTTCAAAGCGATGTACGACAAGGGCCAGGTCGCGATCGTCCAGGGCGTCGGCTATCCGGACCCCGACCACTCGCACTTCCGCTCGACCGAGATTTGGCAAACGGCCGCGCCGGCGCGTTACGAGCACACCGGTTGGCTGGGGCGCTACTTCGACGAGGCCGGCCTGCCCGAGAACGACCTATTTAAAGGCGTTGCGGTCTCGCAGGTGCTGCCCGAGGTGCTCGTTTCGAATCACACCGACATTCCGTCGATTCCGAACGCCGGCAACTACGGGATGCTGTCGGACCGCAATGCGTTCGAGCGCCGCGCTTTCGCGCAGACCGCGCAGGACCGCGCGTTGCCGTTCAGCTCGCCGTATCTGGCGCACGTCATGGAGATCGAGGATCACGCGCAACGCAGCTCGGAGGAGTTGCCGCGGCTGATCGCCGGGTACAAGACCGACGCGGCCTATCCGGCGACCGAGCTCGGGCGCAGTCTGGCGCTGGCCGCGCAGATCGTCGGCAGCAACCTCGGCACCAAGGTACTCTACGTCGCGCACGGCTCGTTCGACACGCACATCAATCAAAAGGCCGTGCAAGACCGGCTGCTCGGCGAGTTCTCCGACGCGCTCGCCGCGTTCTACCAGGATCTCGCCGCGCACGGCAACGATCGTCGCGTGCTGACATTGACGTTCAGCGAGTTCGGGCGCCGCATCGAGGAGAATGCCGGTGCCGGAACCGATCACGGCGAGGCCTCACCGCTGTTCCTGATCGGCGGCGGGGTGAAAGGCGGCCTTTACGGTACGCTGCCGGACCTAGCCAACACCAACATGGGCAATCTGCGGTTCACGACCGACTTTCGAAGCGTCTACGCGACGGTGCTCGAACGGTGGCTTGGTCGACCGTCGACAACCGTGCTCGCTGGAAGCTTCCCGACGCTGCCTCTTTTGGCCTAATCGACGACCAACGTCGCAGGTCGCGCTTCGGCTGCCGTACAACTAGGCGGGCAAAGTGGGGTACTGCGAATGAGGCCGCCGACGGAGCGCGTTCTGCCTTTTGCCGCCCGCGAGAGCGGGCTGCCGCCCAAAGGAACTCCGAAGAATTATTTGATGGCATGGCTGCTCGTCATGCTGTCGGATCACAGCCTGCACGGTTACGAGATCACCAAAGAACTCAACGAGAAGTTCGACATCGTTACGGATGCGGGAACGGTCTACCGCGCGTTGCGCCAGTTGGAGCGCGACGGCTACATTTCGTCGTGGTGGGATCCCAAAGAACAGGGGCCGGCGCGGCGTTTCTACGCGCTCACCGACGCGGGCAACGCGGCGTTGAACATGTGGAGCGAAGTCTTGGACGCCTATCGCACCAATCTCGAGACGTTCTTCGCGCTCTACGAGCGGCGACACGAACTCTCGACCGCCACGAAGGGCGCCTGACGGAGCCATCGTCCTCGGTCCTGTTTCTCGGCAGCGGCGGCGCTCGATTCGTCGTCGCTCGTCAATTCCGCGCGTCCGGCGGCATGTGGATGCGTTTCGGCGCGACCCAGATTCACGTCGATCCGGGGCCGGGCGCGCTGGTGCGCGCCTTGTCGACCGTGCCGCCGTGTAATCCGCGCGAGCTCGACGCCATCGTTCTATCGCACAAACACCTCGATCACGCCGGCGACGTCAACGCGCTCGTCGAGGCGATGACCTCG
>DATJUC010000034.1:0-19045 GCA_035502675.1 Candidatus Acidiferrales bacterium
AACCCGATCGCGTCGCAGGCGCGCACTCCGGCGGCGATTGCGCCCGGAAGCCAGGGAGCCGCGTTGTCGGGAAACATCAGGGTTTCGCGCGCCCGGCGCAGGAACCAGCGCATCGTCGAAGGTTGCGGCGAGGGTGCCGACCCATTGTCGGCGACGATCGCGGATCGCACCCGCTTCCCCAGGCTCGCTCCCGGAAGGGGCGCGGCAATGATGCCGGGCTGCTCGACGTCGTCCCGCTTGCCGGAACGCAACGGAAGCGGCCGCGTCAGCACCGTCGCGTCCCAACCGAACTCGGGAAGATAGCGAGCCAAGAAGCCCGGCCTGCGCGCTCCGGCGGCCGGTTCGGGCGGGTAATGGTAGGCGATCAGGAGGACCTTACGCATTCCCGAGTATCGTAGCGGCAGGTGGCGCCCGGGCGAGGGGCCGGGCGTCCTTGCGCGCATGGGACTTTCTGAAGTGGCCGCCGCTCGTGGACTTGAGACAGAATAACGCCATGGTGTCGACGCCGCGGCCGAAGGTCGCCCACATGACGTCGGTTCACGCTGCGACCGACCCGCGCATCGTCTTCAAAGAGTGCGCGACGCTGGCGAGCGCAGGCTACGACGTCGTGCTCATCGCGCCGGAACCGCCGGCCGAGGTGCCGGCGGGCGTCCGCCACCGGACCGTGCCGTTTCCCCGCAATCGTTTCGAGCGGTTTACGAAGACGAACCGGGAGGTGTTGCGCGCGGCATTGGAAGAGCGCGCCGACGTCTATCATTTCCACGACCCCGAGCTGATTTGGATCGGCGCCGTCCTGCGAATGCGCGGCGCGCACGTCATCTTCGACGTGCACGAAGACATCCCGTTGGACATTCGCACGAAGCCGTGGATTCCGCCGGCGCTCCGTCCCGGCGTCAGCGCGGTCGCAGGCTTCGTTCTGCGAATCATGCAGCGGTTTTTCACGGCGATCGTTCCGGCGACGACGTCGATCGCACAAACCTTTACGCATCGCCGTACCGTCGTCGTGCGAAACTATCCGCGTCTCGAGGAGCTCGCCCCGGCCGACGGCGACGTTCCGATCGAACGCCGCCCGATGACCGCGCTCTATCTGGGCAGCGTCACCGCGATCCGCGGGGTCGAGCAGATGGTCGACGCGATGGCCCACCCGATGATGCCGCAAGGTGCGCGGCTGCTGCTCGCCGGTCCGTTCGAGGACGACGCCCTGCGTCGCCGCCTGGAGACGCTGAACGGTTGGGCTCACGTCGACGCGCCCGGACGGCTCGCGCAACGCGAGGTTCCGCGGGTGCTGGCGCGTTCGCGAATGGGACTCCTGGTCTTGCAGCCGGCGGCGAGCTTCGAGCGAGCGCTGCCCACCAAACTCTTCGAATACATGGCCTGCGGATTGCCGGTAATCGTGGCGGACTTCTTGGAGTGCGTGCAGATCGTGGAGCGCTTCGAATGCGGAATCGTGGTCGATCCGCGCGACAGCAACCAGATCGCGCTGGCAATGTGCCGGTTGTTCAACAATCCGCAAGAAGCTCGCGCCATGGGCGAGCGCGGGCGCGTGGCCGCGCTGGACCGTTACGCGTGGTCGAACGAAGCGCGCACGCTGGTCGGGCTCTACCGAGAGATCGCCTCGTGATCACCGCGATTCTGCCGACGTTCAACGAGGAGCGTCACATCGGGCGCTGCCTCGACAGCCTTCTACGTCAGCAAGGGGTCGACGATTTCGAGATTCTCGTCGTCGACGGCCGAAGCACCGATCGCACGCTGGACGTCGTGCGGAGCTTCCCCGAGTTCGGCAGGCGCATCCGGCTGATCGAGAATCCCCGCCGCTTCCAAGTCTACGCGTGGAATGCCGGATGCAGCGCCGCTCGCGGCGAGTACTTCGCTTTCATCAGCGCGCACACCGAGTACGACCCCGCCCATCTGGCCAAATGCCTGCAGGCCCTGCACCGTACCGGCGCCGAGGCGGTCGGACCCCTGCAGCTCGCCGAGGGCGACGGGGACCTGGGAACGGCGATTGCCTGGTGCATGAGCAGTCCGATGGGCATCGGTAACGCTCGCTTCAGATTTACGGAGCGGGAGGAAGAAGTCGAGTCGGTCTTCAGCATGTTCCTGCGCCGCGAGACGTTCGAACGGCTGGGGGGCTACGACGAGCGCGTCGCCTTCGACGAAGACGGCGAGTTCAACTATCGCTTGCGCGCTGCGGGCGGCCGCATCGTCGTGACGCCCACCATTCGCGCGCGCTACTTCGTTCGCGAGTCGTTAGGCGGCCTCGCACGCCAGATGTTCTGCTACGGATACTGGCGGCGCTTCACGCAAGTACTGCATCCCGCCGGAGTGCCGTTGCGCGTTTACGCTCCGCCGGCATTGGTCGCCGGCTTGGTCGCGTCGTTAGCGCTGCTCGCAACGCCGTTTCGGCCGCTGGCGGCGCTGCTGCCGGCAATCTACCTAGCCTACGCGGCGGCGGGGGGCGTCAAGGCGTATCGCAGCATCGGCGCTGCCGCTGCTCTACGGGTTCCTTTGGTTTTGGCATACATGCACGTGGCGTACGGTCTGGGATTTTGGCGCGGACTCTTGACGCCCTCGCGCTCCGTGCTTGGGCCCCGCGTACGTGCCAGCGCCGCCGCCGATGGCGCGTAACGCGGGCTCGAAAGCCACCCTTCGCAAGCGGATTGCGGCGAGCGTTTTTCGACGTTACTCGCCCGCGCTCGACTCGCTCAACGCCAACGCGCGGGTCAGCGAGTGGATCGCGCGCAACGCGCCGCAGGTACGCGTCGTCGCGGACAAATGGGCGCTCTACGATTATCTCAACGACGACGTCCTTGGCCCCGGCGCGATCGACTATCTGGAGTTCGGCGTCTATCGCGGCGCCAGCATGCGAGGCTGGCTGCAGCGTAACCGCCATCCGGAGAGCCGCTTCGTAGGCTTCGATTCGTTCGAGGGTCTTCCCGAACGCTGGGGACGCGACTTCGCAACGGGCGCGTTCGATACCGGCGGACGGCTTCCGGATATCGACGATCCGCGCGTTTCGTTCGTGAAGGGCTGGTTCCAACAGTCGCTGCGCGGGTTCTTGCGAGATTTTCAGCCTCGGAACCGGCTGGTCGTTCACAACGACAGCGACCTGTATTCGTCGACGCTGTACGTCCTCGCGACGCTGGATCCGTGGATCGTTCCCGGAACGGTCTTGATCTTCGACGAGTTCTCGACGCCGTTGCACGAGTTTCGCGCCTTCGCCGACTATACGTCGGCGTTCGTGCGCGAGGCCACGCCGGTCGCGATGTCGGCGGACTACGCCATGCAGGCGGCGTTCGTGTTTGGCTGAGGCGGGGGCCGCGTCTCGATCGCGCGGCGGTAGATCTCTTCGTAGCGGCGTACGTTGACGCGCCAGGTCAGGTGCCGGCGCGCGAATTCGTGCGCGGCGCGCCCCATCTCGCCGGCCGCGTCGGGACGCTCCGCCAAGCCGCGCAGCCGCTTGGCCAGCTGCGCTACGTCGCCGGGGGGTACGAGATAGCCGAACCGGCCCTCGTTCACGATTTCGGGGATTCCGCCGACCGGCGTCGCCACCACCGGTCGGGCGGCGAGCATGGCCTCGCAAACGGCCAGCGGCAAACCCTCGCGGTAGCTCGGGAGGCAGAAGACGTCGGCCGCTGCCAGCGCCCGGGCGAGCTCCCGATGAGATAGCATTCCGAGCGTCCGCACCTCGACGCCCGGGCGGCCGCCGATGCGCCGCAAGGCGCCGCCGTCGGTCGTCCCGGCGACGAGCAGGAGCGGGCGTAGGTCGGCGAGCCGAGCGGCGGCGTCGAGCAGATCGAAGGCGCCCTTGGCCGCCGAGACGCGGCCGGCAAACGCGATCGCGAAGCGGTCCGGCGCTATTCCCATCGCCTCGCGGGCAGCGCTGCGATCGCCCGGCGCGAAGATCTCCTCGTCGGCACCGTTGTAGACCACGTCGACGTCGCGCGCAGCGAGATCGCGAACGTGGCCCGCGATGAATTGGCTGACGGCCACCACGGCGGCGGCTTCGCGAACGGCGTAGGCGGCCGCACGCCGCAGACCCGGCCGGCGGCCGGGCCAATCGTACGCGTCGCTTCCGTGGGCCGTGACGACGGCCGGGACGGCCCGGCGGACGGCGAGTTGACCGGACGGAATGACGTAGTGCGCGTGGATCAGGTCCGGACGAAATTCCTCCACCAGCCGGTCGATCGCCCGGCCGAGCTGCAGCGGCAAGAACTCCATCCCGATCAGGCGTGGCGGAAAGTACGCGCGCAGCGTCGCGACGGCGATGCCGTCGACGGCATACTCGGTGGGGACGTCGCGGTAGGCTCTCCATCGGCGGGTAATGCCAGGCGCGTGCGGCGTCAGACGTACGACCCGGAGCTCGTGTCCGGCCTCTTGCAGCGCGCGCAGCTGACGGGCCACGACGATGCCTCCTTCGGGTTGGCCGGGAGCGGGAAAGTCTTTGGTGACGACCAGCACTCGCATCGCGGGCCGCGCGCCGTTACTTGAAAGCGATGACGGCCGAAACCGGGGCGAGCTGCGACGGCGGCGCCGCGGCGACGACGTCGATGGTGCCGCCGTCGACGGTGCCCGAGCCGGAAATCCGCAGCGTACGGCGGTACCCGGATAGCGAGAGCGCGTGCGAGGAGAGCGCGTCGGGGTTGACGGCGACCGCGCACGGGCCTTGATTGCGGGCGGCGATGTAACACGCTCCGAAGGTGCGGACGTAGGTCCCGCCGCTGGTTTTCAGATCGTCGATCGTGCGCGCCGTTTGCGCCGGCTGCATCGCGACCAGCTGCGTCTCGGGCATTGCGTGGAGTCGCGACGGCGACGCGTAGGCTTCCCACAGAACGCTGCGATCCAGGTCGTACGAGAGCAGGAACGACGCATAGGCGTACAGGCGGCCGTCGATCGCCTGAGCGGCCTGGGTGGTGTCGTTTCCGTAGCAAAAGAACAGCTTGCGATCCTGCGCCATGCGCAGTTCGGTATTCTCCTCTACCGTCCAGGCGGTCCCCGGCGTCTTCGGCTGCTTCGGCGACGCGGCGTAACATTGTTCCATCACTCCGCCGATCGAGCTGGCGTTGAGCGCGATCGTGGGCGAGATCGTTGAGCCGGTGAAGTTCGAGAGTCCGTTGTAGACGACGGGATATCCGAGCGCGCGCTGCAGCGCGTTGGTTGCGTCGATCCACTGCGCTTGATCGCTGTGACACGGCACGCCGCGCAGGTACGCCAGATTCCCGGCATCGTCGGCGAAGACCGCCGTGAAATGACCTTCAGCCGAGTAGCGGCTCACGTGGCTCTTCCATTGAGCGAGAACGGCCGGCGAACTCGGGTCCATCAGGTATTGGCCGGCACGCCGGGCTTCGATCTTGTTGCCGCTGCAGTCGTAGGCGTAGCCTTGACCGTTGGGAGGGAGGTCGGGATCGCCTTGCATCGTGCGGTAGGGATCGGTGTAGAGCAGCGTCTTGACACCGAGTGCGAGCATTCGGACCGAATCCGGAATGTTGGTCTCGGCCCAGGTCAGCCAGCGCGCCGCCACGTCGGGTGCGACCAGACGCGTCCCTGCGTAGCCTCCGAAGTAGTCGGAGGTTTGCACGTGCTGCGGAACCGGAGTTGCCGCCAAGAGACAGACGGCCGACGCCAACACGGCGCGGCGCAACGGCGCGATCACACTAGGCTTTCGGACGCGATCTTCCCATCCACCGCTGTTCGTCGCGAGGCGTCGCCGGCGCCTTCCACCGGGATCCAGCGTCCGCCCGTTTCGCTCGACTCGATCGCGGCTTCGATGCACCGGACGACGTCGTAACCGAACGATCCGCCGACGCGAGCCGGCCGATTCTCGGCAACGTCGTGCCACACGTCGTCGAAGAGCTTGGCGAGCGCTTCGCGCCCGTCGAGCATGGGGATGCGCACGTCGCCGAGCCGGTAACTGATCATCTGCTGGGTCAACGTCTTGCTGCTCGGATTGAGCAGCACGCCTTTATCGTAAATACGGAGCTTTTCCGAGGGATCGACGTCGTCCCAAAGCAGCATGCGCGCGCTGGCCGAAAGCATCATGCGGCGAACCTTCACCGGCGAAAGCCAGCTCAAGTGCACCGCGGCGGTGCAGTCGTCGGCGTAGCGCAGCTGAAGAAACGCGACGTCGGCGACCGAAGGGTTGATGCAGGCGCGAGTGTGACACGAGACCGCGGTCGGAAGGCGGCCGAGCACGTAGTTGAAGATCGAGACGTCGTGCGGCGCCAGATCCCAAACGACGTTGGTTTGCTGGAAGAGCCCGAGGTTGACGCGTTGCGACTCGATGTAGTAGACGTCGCCGAGCTCGCCCGCGTGCAGCATCCGGTGCATGGTCTCCACCGCTCCGGTATACAAAAAGGTGTGGTCGGTAAAGAGCTTGACCTCGTTTCGGCCCGCGAGATCGAGCAGCGCGCGCGCGTCGGCCGAACGTTCGGCCAGCGGCTTTTCCACCAAGACGTGCTTCCCGGCCGCAATCGCGTCGCCGGCCATCGTAAAGTGGGTCGAGGGCGGCGTGGCGAGCGCCACCAGATCGAGTTCGCCGTCGCGCAGGACCGTTGCCAGGTCGGTGCTGGTTCGGCACTGCGGATAGCGCCGTTCGATCGCGGCCAGCCGCCGCTCGTCGGCATCGACGATCCAGCGAACGTTCCAGCCGTCCGAATCGGCCAAATTGCGGACCAGGTTGGGTCCCCAGTAGCCCAAACCGACGACGGCGGCGTTGAGGCGCTTTCGTTCAGCCAATCGCGTATGCGGGCTTGGCCGCCTCCGCCAGCGCGTCCACGACGTAATCGATCTGCTCTTCCGAAAGTTCGGGATACATCGGCAGCGACAAAATGCGGCCGGCCGCGGCCTCGGTCCGCGGAAAACTGCCGCGCGGAAGGTCCAGGTCGGCGTACGCGGGCTGCAGATGGATCGGAATCGGATAGTGGATGCCGGTTTGGACGCCCCGCCGGGACAACGTCCGCACGACGTCGTCGCGATCGGCGACTTCGACGACGTAGAGATGGTGGACGTGGCCCTGCGGCGCGATCGTTTGCGGCGTCGAAAAGCCGCGCTCGCGCAGCCGCTCGTCGTAGCGGCGCGCGTTCGCGCGACGGCGCGCGTTCCAATCGTCGAGATGCCGCAGCTTGACGTCCAGCACGGCGGCCTGCAGCGAGTCCAGCCGGCAGTTGTCGCCTTTGATCAGATGCTCGTATTTTTTGCGCTGACCGAAGTCGCGCAACAATCGTACGCGCTCGTCGATGCTGGGATCGTCGGTCACGATCGCGCCGCCGTCGCCGTAAGCTCCGAGATTTTTCCCGGGGTCGAAACTGAAGCAGCCGACGTCGCCCATGCTTCCCGCCCGGCGGTCGCCGTCGAGCGCTCCGTGCGCCTGGCAGGCGTCCTCGACCACCGCGATGCCGTGACGGTTCGCCAGCGCGAGCAGCGGCTGCATCGGAACGACTTGGCCGTAAAGATGAACCGCAACGATGGCGCGAGTACGCGGCGTAATGGCGGCTTCGATCGCGGAAACATCGAGTAGATAACACTCGTCCATATCGACGAGCACCGGTCGCGCGCCGACCGCGGAGACCGCGATCGCGGTCGCGATATACGTATTGGCCGGCAGGACGACTTCGTCGCCCGGGCCGATGCCCAGCGCGGCGAGCGCGAGCTTGAGCGCGGCCGTGCCCGATTCGACTCCCGTGCAGAAACGCGCGCCGTTATATTCGGCGAAGGCGCGTTCGAAGCGCTCCACTTGCGGACCGAGTACGAAACTCGCGCGTTCCAGCACGTCTTCAATCGCGGGTAACACTTCCGGGCGCAGCGAAGCGTACTGCGCTTTGAGATCGACGAAAGGCACGTTCATTCGACCGTATTCTATCGGCGCGCGCGGCCCAACGAACAGGCCCAAGAGGGGAAGACCGCGGTTACAGAGGGGCCTACGTGGGAACTCGTAGGCCGATGCGGATCATGATCTCGGCCGGCGGTACGGTTACCGCTCAATCGGTCGTCAAAGCCCTGCGCGAGGACGGGCGTGCGGCCTACATCGCCGTCTGCGATATGGACGAGTTGACGGCAACCAAGGCCTTCGTGGACGATTTCGTGCTGGTCCCGCCGGCCTCGTCCCCCGCGTTTGGGGCCGCCTGCCTGGACGCGGTGCGCCGAGCCGGGATCGAGCTGTTCGTCCCGCTGATCGTGGAGCGCGAGTTCCTGCCGTTGGCCGCGCTCCGCAAGGAGTTTGCCGCCGCCGGCTGCCGGCTCTGGGTTCCACCGGAGCGGATCGTCGAGGCGATCGGCGACAAGTTGGCGTTTGCCGGTTTTCTGCGCGAACGGAACATCCCGTCGCCGGAAACGGCCGCGGTTCACGGGGATCTCGTCTGGGACCGCTTCCCGGCTTACGTGAAACCCCGTCGCGGTTCGGGTTCGGTCGGCACGACGCGGGTCGAGGGAGCTAGGGCCTACCGCGACGCCATCGCCGGGCGAGAGGACCTGATCGTGCAGGAGGCGTTGTCCGGTCGCGAGTTCACGGTCGATTGTTTTGCGTCGCATCCCGGGCGCGTGGTGGCTGCGGTTCCGCGCGAGCGAATCGCGATCAAGGCCGGCGTCTCGGTCAAGGGACGCACCTACCGCGACGAGACGATCGAACGGATTGCCGCCGACGTGGTCGAGAAGAGCGGCTTGGTGGGACCCGCAAACGTTCAAGGCATGCTGGCCGGCGACGGAAGCTTTTCGATCATCGAGATGAATCCGCGCTTTTCCGGAACGCTGGCGCTAACCACGGCGGCGGGCATCAACTTCGCGGGGCTGCTGCTGGATTGCGTCCAGGGAATCGACGTTCCGGACCTGCGCGGTCGCCATCTGGCCGGCGTTTCGATGGCCCGCTATTGGAGCGAAGTCTTCGAGATGCCCGACGGGTCGCTGCGTCCGGGTACGCCGCTGGGTGCGCGAACCGGCGACGAACCGACCTATTCGATCGTGTGATACTCGCCGGGCTCCATCGGCGCGACCGCGGAGGACCGTAGCGGCAGCCCGCGCAGCAGCCGCTCGAGCACGCCCAGCGTTCCGCGGTGCCCGACTACCAATGCGTCGGCGGCGACGGAGAGACGGCCGGCGAGCTCTGCCAGCCGGACGGCGACGTCGGCAAAGCTTTCGCCTTGCGGCGGGCGGAACGAGACCGGATCGTGCCGGCGGCGCCGTACGCCGCGCGGATCGTTGGCGACGAGCCATTCGAGCGTACGGCCTTCCCACTCGCCGAAGTCGACCTCGCGCAGCGCGGGTACCACGTCGTAGGCAACGTCGGGTGCGACGAGCGAGCGGGTTTGCAAGCAGCGCAGCGACGGACTAACGAAACAACGCGCGAAGCGCGCGTCGCGCAGCGCCTCGCGGAGGTTGAGGCACTGCGCGATGCCGGTCGCGTTCAGCGGCGGATCGCTGCGGGAGAGAAACGCTCCCGCAGCGTTGCCGTCGGTCGCCCCGTGTCTGCAGAGAACGATCACGCTCGCCGCGTTCGGCGGGCGAGCGCGTCGCTCCTGAAGCTACTGAAAGAGGATCGCGGCCGACTTCGGCGGGACGCTCGAGGGTGGTGCGGGACCATCGGTCGACATGGTTCCGCCGTCGAGAACGCCGCTGCCGCTGAGCGTCATCGTGTGCGAATATCCGCTATACGGGTTCGGATGAGCTACGATGTCCTGGTTGACGACAACGGCGCACGGGCCGACCGAGCTTCCGCCGACGTAGCATGCGCCGTATTGGCGTCCGTAGTTTCCCGAGACCTCCAGATCCGAGATCGAGGACGGACTTGCGCCGAGCGGTTGCAGTGCGACGAGCCGCGTCTCGGGACCGACGTTGAATCCCGACGGCGTTGCGAACTCTTCCCACAGGATGCTCGTGGATGGATTGTACGTCAGCAAGAACGACGCGAGCGCGTAGATCCGCAGGGAAAGATTCGAGCTTGCCGGTGCGGTATTGCGCTCCTGGCAGAGGAACGTTTTGCCTCTCGCGTTGACGTCGATCTCGGTGTTCTCGACCGCCTGCCACGCCCAGCCGTCGTAGATGAGGGTCGAGTTGTCGGTGTAACAGCCTTCGAAATCGCCGCCCGCCGTGTTACTCGAACCCAACAGCGCCAAGTTTTCGGTAACGTTATGACCGTCGAGCGCTTCGAGTCCGTTGACCATGACGGGGATCGGCGAGACTTGATTGAGCGCCTCGCCCTCGTCGAGCCACTCCGCATCGCTATAGTCGCAGGGCATCGCGGAGAACGGCGTGTACGGCGCGTCGGCCGTCAAGGTTCCGGCACCGTCTTCGAAGACCGAGTCGTAATGCGACGATGCAAGGATGGACTTAATGTAGTTCGCCCAAAGTTGCTGCATCGCCGACCCGCCGATCGCCATGACGTATTGCGTGACGTCGTGGTCGTAGGTGTCGGTCACGCGCTGTCCGCTGCAATCGTGTGCGAAGGTCGCCTCGTTGCTGTTGTAGAGGGGATCGCCGACGCCGGCGCTGGTGCGGTTGGGGTTCGAATAGAACTGCGTCTTGATCCCGGCGGCCGAAATCGCGTTGACCGATTGCGTGCCGGTTTGAGCCCAGGTCAAGTACTGGGCGGCCTGGCTCCAAGAGACCGAGGTCGATCCGTTGGGCTTGCCGAGGTAATCCTCGGTGAGCACGTGGGTCTGCGAGCTTCCGCTCGATCCGGAGGTCGAGACGCTCTTTGCGACCGCGCTGTCGCACGAGCCGTTGCCGCTCACCGAGGCCGTGCGGTTGACGGCAAGCGCGGGTCCCGACAGCGTCGTGGACGCGCTGGTGCCGACGTGAACGTTTCCGCAACCGGAACTGTCGAGGGTGAATCCGCCCGCGTAGACGGCGGTAATCGTTCCCTTCAGGGTAACCGGCGTGGCGGAGGCGGTCGTCACTTCCGACGCGGCGATCGACGTGGCGCAGGATCCGGTGCCCGTGACTGCGGCGGTTTGTCCGCTAGCCGGTCGGGCTCCCAGCATCTTGGCGCTGCCGTCGGACACGTGGATTTCGCCGCACCCGGGGGCTTCGAGCGTGAAGCCGCCGGAATAGGTCGAGACGATCGACCCTGCCAGGGAGATCGCCGTGGTGATGGCGTCCGGTTTGCCAAGGGTCGGCATCTGAAAGCCCGCCCCAGGAGCGGCGGGCTGCGTCTGTGTTGAAACGGATTGCGGCAGCACCGTGCCCGGGCTGCCGCCGCTGCATGCCGCGGTCGCAATGACCAGCAGCACGATAGACGTGATCGTTTTCAAGCGCATTCATTGGTATTCGGCACTTTGCGGTCTCTTTACATTTGCCAGGCCGGGGGGCCAGCCTTGGCCTGGTTGCTTGTGGGCGCCCAATCCGGCCGTTCGGACTAACGGTCCGGGGCGCGACGCACCGCTTCGGAGGCTAGGGCAGATCCGTATGATGGTCGCGTGACCTCGCGACGGATGGAACGGCCGCGCGTCTTCGTGACCGACGGTTCGTACTCGAACGGCCTGGCGGCCGTACGGGCGCTCGCGCGCGACGGATTTCGGGTGGTCGTCGGGGAGCGGGCCGGCGTGCCGCTGCCCGCCGCGGTCAGCTACTGGTCGCGATACTGCACGAACCGGGTCGTCTACCCGGACCCGGACGTCGATCGCCGGGCGACGGCCGCCGCGCTGGCTGAAACCTTCGAGCGCGAGCGGTTCGACGTCGCCATTCCGGTCGGCCTCGACATGACCGAGATCTTCGTCGAGTATCGTGACCGGCTGTCGGCACCGACGATGCTTCCGCCCACCGCCAGCTTCGAGATCGCCTCCGACAAGCGCCGGACCTTCGTTCACGCCGAGTCGATCGGGATTCCGGTGCCGCGCACCCTGCCGCTGGATCGCTGGCGAGAGCTGGGTCTGCCGGTAGTCTTCAAGGACCCGCGTAAAGGCGCGTTCGTGGCGCACACGGCGGATGCGGCCGCCGCCGAGGCCGCGCGGCTGACCGCGGCGACCCACGTCGCGCAAGCCTTCGTTCCCGGCCGCAACGGCTTCGGCTACTTCGGCTTCTTCGAAGACGGCCGGGAACGCGCCTATTTTTTGCACGAGCGCCTCGTGCAGTTTCCCAAGGAAGGCGGTGCCAGCGTCGTCGCACGAGCGATTCGCAACGAGCGCGTTCGCGAACTCGGCCGCCGCCTGCTGGAGTCCTTGAACTGGCACGGAGCGGCGATGGTCGAGTTCAAGCGAAGCGACGCCGACGGCGAATTCTACCTGATCGAAATCAATCCGAAGCTGTGGGGATCGCTCGATTTGGCCATTGCGGCGGGTTGCAACTTTCCGGCGTGGATCGCCCGATCCGTTGCCGGGATTCCCCTCGACCTGCCGAGCGAGTATCGCTCGGACGTACGCTATCAATGGATCGTTCCGCAAGGCCTCAAAAGCTTTTTGCGCTACCCGGAGTTTCGCTGGCAGTTCGTTCGCAACGTTTTCGACGCCGGCGTTCGCAGCGACGTGAAGCTCTTGGACCCTCTGCCGACCGTCGCGGGTTTGGTTGCCATGGCGGCGAATGCCGTGCGCCGATGAGCGGCTCGCGCGAGTTCCGCATCGACTTCCACGTTCACACGTCGTATTCGTTCGATTGCGCGACTCCCCCCAAGCTGGTGCTCGAGATGGCGCGGCGCCGGGGCTTGCACGGACTCGCAATCACCGATCACGATCGCGTGGAAG
Organism: Candidatus Acidiferrales bacterium; assembly: GCA_035502675.1. Lineage (GTDB taxonomy): Bacteria > Vulcanimicrobiota > Vulcanimicrobiia > Vulcanimicrobiales > Vulcanimicrobiaceae > DATJUC01. Next base: position 12,663 of record DATJUC010000034.1, read on the forward strand.
GCGCCTTAGCGGCGCTCGAAGCCAACCGGGACCCCGATCTGCTGGTCATTCCGGGAATCGAGATCAAGAGCGATCTTGGGGACGTGATCGCGCTCTACGTCACGCAAAACGTCCGCAGCCGGCGGTTCGCGGAGGTGATCGACGAAATTCACGCCCTCGGCGGCCTGGCATACCTGCCGCATCCGATGCGTACCTTCGGTGAGGAGGGTTCGCACCGGATCGCACGCCAGCACCCCGAGATCGACTTGTGGGAGCTGCACAACGGGCGCTACTTTCGCTCGCACCACGAGGCGGCGCGCCGCTTCTTCGACGAGCTCGCGATCGCCGGACCGATGTGCGGCTCCGACGCCCACGTGCCGTGGGAAGTCGGACTCTACTGGACGCGGCTCGCTCGTCTCCCGACCGATCCGCGGATCCTGCTGGAGTGCGCCCCGTCGGCGACGCCCAGCGCCGAACCTCGCGACGAGCTGGCGGTCCGCGTAGGCACGACGATCGGCGAGACCATCAAATCCCTCAAGCGACGGCAATACGCGAAGACCGGCGCTTTGCTCGCCGGCCTGCCGTGGCGCGCGGCGCGCAAGGCGGCGCAAGCGGTGCGCCACGCGGCCTCGTCGTCGCGCCGCTAGAGCGAAGCCCGCGCCTGCGGCAGCGGCGCGATCGCGCGATCGCTCTCCCAGTCGTACCGCTCGCACGGCTCCAGCAGGTCGAGGATGCGGGGATACAGACCCGAGTAGGGGCGGCAGACGGTGCGATCGTTGTGCCAGAGCAGCGTGAAGACGCCCCCGACGGCCCGGCAGCGCCCGACCACTTCCGCTACCGCACCCACGACGGCGCCGGGGGCCAGGCTCATGTACTGAACGGGCGTCACGTCCATTACGATCAGCGGAATCTCGAGCAGTCCCGACTCGCGGTCTTCTTGGCACAGCCACGGGTGATACGGAACCGCCGTTCCGGCACGAAAACCGATCGCGTCGGCAAAGCCGACGCTGCTGTCGTAGGCCAAGCCGGCACGCTCCCAGGCCCTCCAGGTCGGCGGCCGCCAACGCAGATAGTGCTGCCGGCCGCCCATCGGTCCGTCGCCGGCAACGCCGCGCAGAGCCTGGACCTCGGCCTCGAGCAGCGCCTGCGATTCGTACGCCGCATACGACGGATGAATGCCGACCTCGAATCCTTCCCCGATCAGCCGGCGCAGGACCGCCCGGATGCGCGGGTCGTCCAAGGGATACCCAGCCTCCCAGCGGGATGGCTTTGCCGCCTGCCAGTAAAACGCCGAGTCGAGCGAGCGTTCGCGGGACGTGCGCGCGAGAGCGGTGACGGCGCGGAGATAGGCCGGTTCGGTCAGGCCGGCCGCGGCGGCAAGGTCGCGGGCGAAGGCGCCGGGCAGGCGTCGCGGGTAAAGGTGCCCGATCGTGGTTCGCAGCCGTCCGGGAACTCCGGGTTCGTCGATATCGTGACTGAGCTTGGCCCGAAACCGCAGGGGAGCCAGCGCACGCGATGGGACCAGCGCCGAGAGCGCTTGCCGCAGCGCCAGGGCGTATTCGTCGACGATCGGCCGGTCTAAGAATCCAAACCGGCCGGCCATCGACGCGGCTGCCGGAAACCGGCCGTGTTCGTCGGAAGCCGGCGACATCGTCTCTTCGACGCGGGACAGCATCCAGAGCGCGGGGGTGAGAAGATCCGCTTGAAACCGGGCGAGCGCGGGTGACTCCAGGCTGTAGATCGGGCGCCGTTGCGGTTCGCCGTCGGATTCGAACGGGACGACGAAATCCTGGGTGCCCGCGACGGCCGTTCCCGGCGGCCAATCGAAGCGCGCGGGCGCGCGCTCGCTCGCGAGCGTGAGTTGGGCAGCGGTACGCGGCTGGTGCGGGATCACCACCCGCGCCGGGTTGTCCGGCTCGACGGCGATGGCGACTCGATCCGGCCGGACTTCGAGTTGCCAGCTTGCGATCCAGCCGGCGTCCGCACCGGCGCGGCGCCCGAGCTCGCGAACCGCGTAGCGTAGCGCGGCGAGACTGAAAAGAGGGTCGTTCATGAAAAAGCTGCCGGTCGTGATTACGACCGGCAGCTGCGTTGTACCCGGCGCGCCCCGCGCGGCTTTAGCGGCTTTACGGGAAGACGATCGCCGCTTCGCTGGGCGCCAACGACGTCGGCGGCGGAGGTCCGGTCGTCGACACGGTTCCACCGTCCAGAATACCGCCCCCGCTGAGCACCAGCGTGTGGTTGTATTGCGGGAAGGGGAAGACGTGCGACGTCGTGTCGGGATTGACCACGACGGCGCATGGCCCTACGAAGCTCCCGGCGTAGTAGCATTGCCCGTATTGCCGCCCGTAGGTGCCGCCCGAGACGGCAAGTCCGGATACGGCGGCCGGCGACGGCACCAGCGGATCGAGCAGGACGAGCTGCGACTCGGGTTCCACGTGCAGTCCGGAAGGCGTCGCAAACTCTTCCCAGAGGATGCTCGTCGCCGGATTGTACGTGAGCAGGAACGACGCCAACCCGTACAGCCGGGCGTCGGTCGACGAAGCCGCCGCCGTGCTGTCGCGGAGCTGGCACTCGAAGAGTTTGTTCTGTGCGTTGACCTGGAGTTCGGTGTCCTCGGTCTCCTGCCAGACCCAGCCGTTCGACTTGGGTTGGCTGGGCGCGCTGTAGCAGTCTTCGAAGTTGCCGCCGATCGTATTGCTCGAGTTGAGCAAACCGATCGAGAGCGTAACGTTTTGACCGTCGAACGCTTCGAGGCCGTTGAACAGGACCGGCACGCTCGACGCCTGGTCGATCGCCTGACCGGCCGCTAGCCAGGCGGCGTCGGTATAGTTGCACGGCATCGCGGAGAAGGGCGTGTAGATTTGCTCCGAGAGCGGTCCAGCGTCGTCCTCGTAGACGGCGTCGAAGTGTGCCGTCGCCGTGATGCCCGCGATGTAGGTCGAGAACAGCGATTGCATCGCCGATCCGCCGATGTTCATGACGTATTGGGTCACGTTACCGGCGTACGTGTCGGTAACGCGGTTGTTGTTGCAATCGTGCGCGAACGTCGACTCGTTGCTGTTGTACATCGGATCGCCGACGTTAGCCTGAGTGCGGTTGGGGTCGGCGTACAGTTGGGTCTTGATCCCGGCGGCGGAGGTCGAGTTCGCGGTGGCCGGCGCCACTTGCGCCCAAGAAAGGTAGGACGCGGCGGTCTGCGGCGTCACCGCGGTCGTCCCGTTGGGGGCTCCGAGGTAATCGGCCGTCAGGACGTGCTTTTGCGAGATCGGCGGCGGCGTTGGAGTCGGGGGCGGGGTCGACGCGGTGGTCGCAACGATTTGTACGGCCAGAACGCCCTCGCTCGGCGAGCCAATGCCGACGACCTTGATCTTCGAGCCGGTAACCAACGAGGCTCCGGCAACGACCGTCGATCCGTTCATGACGATCGGAAGCGGCGGGCTCGAGCCTCCGGTCGTGGCGGTGAAGCCGTAGGAGGTAGCGCTCATGGCCGTTCCGGTCACCGTCACGGCGGTGGGCGTGGATGGGTAGAGCGCGACGAACGACGCGGTGAGGTTGGTTCTGAAAGAGCCCGTGCCCGTTGCCTGAGCGTACATGCCCGTCTTCGGCGACCCGCCTTCGATCGTGGTCGCCGAGTTGGTATAGACGTGCAGTAAGCCGACGTTCGGGCCGCCTTCCATGGTAAAGCCTCCGGCAAACACTGCGGCGATCGGACCGGTGAGCGACAACGCGCTCGGTTGTGCCGGGATCGGGGCTCCCCCGCTCGAGGAGCCGCCTGAGGTTACGGTGACCGTGGCGGCGGTCATCGACGTGTTGTACGAGCCGGTTCCGCTGGCTGCGGCGGTCTCGCCGACCGCGGGTGCGGGGCCCGACAGCGTGGTGGCGGGCGTCACGTAGATGTGAAGGTGGCCGACGTTCGGGGGACCCTGAATCGTGAAGCCGCCTTGGATCATCGCGACGATCTTTCCGGTGACGGAAATCGTGGCTCCCGACGTGGGAGCGGGAACGGTATGGGGGGCCATCTCGAGGGTGTTGGTTGCATGCGGTAGCGAGGAGCCGATCACCCCTCCGCCCGTACAAGAAGCAAGCGCGAGAATGGACGGTATTAAGAGATTTTTACACAAACGCATACGTATGTTAAATCGGCGTTACGCGACGGAAAATGAATTCGCCCGAGGAGCGAGCAAGCAACCATTTTCGCCGGGAAAGATAGGACCGTCCTAAGCGTTAGGTGAAAAGGCCCAACGCTGACCTAGGACTCCTGTCGGTTGGCTGCCAGACTTTCTACCCCAGGGATCGTTATTCTGGTGTAACATTGGGCATGACAGGCCTAACGAAATTGAAACACTTCAGTTCTCAAGCGAAGGGGCAACCGTGCTAGCAGCCGTTACCAACGTGATTCGCCTGTACGTGATCGAAGGTCAAGTGCTATTTGGAAAAGCGCTTTGCCAAGTTTTTTCAATGGAGTCCGACATCCAAGTCGTCGGTGATTCGGATTCCGTTTCAGTTCCGGCCCTTGCGAAGGCGCGTCCGGACTTGATCATCCTGGACCTCGACGGAAGCGCCGTCGAACTTACCGAAGCGCTGGCGCTCTGTCACGAGTCGGTACCGCACGCGCGCGTTTGCGTGCTGTCGATGCGGCCGCAAGCCGAAATCATGCAGCGTTGTTTGGCAGCCGGCGCAGAAGGCTTCATCATCAAAGACGTGACGCCGTCGGAGTTGATGCGCGCGGTGAAGATGGTGGCGGCCGGCGAAACCTACGTCGATCCGCGCGTCGCCGGCGGCTTGCTCCGCCGTCGCAGCATGTCGAACGGGCGTCCCGATCTCGACGAGCTTTCCGTTCGCGAGACCGAGGTGATTCGTCTGATCGCCGAAGGTCTTTCGAACAAGGAAATCAGCGCCCGGTTGAATCTATCCGAAAAGACCGTCAAGAACCACATCAGCCGAATCTTCTCGAAGCTCAACATCTACGCGCGCGCTCAAGCCGCGGTGCACGCGATCAAGATGGGGCTGGTCTAGCTCCTACGGAAGTTCGCCGATGACGCGCCGCAAGGAGTCTGCGCGCGTCGTGGCATCTTTGCCGGGGGCGCGACTGCGGAAGCGTTCGACCACGACGGCCGAGTACTCGCCGAGCTGACCGGCCACCGGCGCGACTCGGACGACGTACGAGGAATCGAGCAGGCGCACGAGCGGTGCGGCGGCGCCTGCCTGCAGTGCGTGATTGAGTTCCAAGACGGCGCGCTCGATGTCGGGCGGAAGACGCCGGTCGGGGTCGGCGGCGGTTTCCGCGGTCCCGTTGGGAGCGTGCCACGACAACAAGACGCGCGCTTGCGCATCGACGACGTAAATTGCCGGCGCCGTGCGCTGACGAAGGATCTGCTCGGGATCCAGTGGTTGCGATTCGTCGGCCATGACCGTCGTGCGTTGCCCCCCTTGGCTCCCCGGCCTAATTCCGGGACGTGCTAAGGGTTCGCGCCGGACGGTCTTACGTCCGGCAGGTCACCCTTGTGCCGACCACCTCAGCCAAGGCTTGGAGAACGTCGCCGGCGTCGGCGTCGCTCATTCCGGGATAGAGCGGAAGCGACAGGGCGGTGCGGCCCAGACGCTCCGTGTTCGGTAGCGGAGGTCGTTCGAGCCCGCGGTAGGCGCTCATCTGGTGGCTCGGAATGTAGTGCACGCTGGTGCCGACGTTCCGCTCTTTGAGGCCGGAGATCACGGCGTCGCGTCCTATCCCCGTTTGCTCCTCGTCGATTGCGATCGCGAACATGCACCAGCTATGCCGGTCGCCGGGGCCGTCCGGAACCTGCTGCAGCGAGATCCCCGGCATTTCCGAGAGCGTTTTCCGGTAGCGCTCGGCCAGCTGGCCGCGCCGCCGCTGCATCTCCTCCAGACGCCGCAGCTGCACCCGGCCGATGCTCGAGGCGAGATCGGTAATGTTGTACTTATAGCCGGGTTCGAGGACGTCGTATTGCCACGATCCGCGATCCGCGTAGCGCTGCCAAGCATCCCGGCTCATGCCGTGCAGCGAGAGCCGCCGCACGCGGTCCGCGAGCGCCGCGTCGTGCGTCACCAGCATCCCGCCCTCGCCGGTGGCGAGGTTCTTGGTCGCGTAGAAGGAGTAGACGGCCGCGTCGCTGTGGGCGCCCGGCCAACGTCCTTCGTCGAGCGTCCCGGCGCCGTGAGCCGCATCTTCGACCAGTGCGATACCGCGCTCGCGAGCGAATTCGGCCAGCCGGCGGAGGCCCATCGGCCGGCCCGCGTAGGGCATTGCGACGATCGCCTTCGTGCTTGAGGTGACCAGCGGGGCGATGGTCTCTACGCTCGCCGCGTACGAATCGAGCTCGACGTCGCAAAAAACCGGCCGGCCGCCCAGCTCGATCGTGCACTGCGCTCCGGCGACGAAG
>DATJUC010000035.1:0-6349 GCA_035502675.1 Candidatus Acidiferrales bacterium
GCTCGTATGGAAGGACCGCAAGACCGTCCTCAGCGATACCGGCGTTCCGATCGTGCCTACTGCGGCGTTTGGCGAGGTCGCGGACGGGCCGGCCGTGCTGTTCGTCCCGGGCGGCAGCGACGCATACCCCTTGATGAACGATCCGAACGTCGTCGGGTTCTTGCAGCGCGTCGGCCCGACGGCGAAATACGTCACGAGCGTTTGCACCGGCGCGCTCGTTATCGGCGCGGCGGGCTTGCTGCGCGGATATCGCGCGACGACGCATTGGCTATTCCGCGACGTGCTGGCAAGCTTAGGCGCCGAGCCGGTGGCCGAGCGCGTCGTCGTCGATCGCAACCGCATCACCGGTGCCGGCGTCACCGCCGGGCTCGACTTCGGCTTGAGCATGGCGGCAAAACTTCGGGGAGACGACTACGCCCGCATGCTCCAACTGGCAATCGAGTACGACCCGCAGCCGCCGTTCGACGCAGGCAGCGAGGCCAAAGCCGGCGAGCGCGTCGACCGCGAAGTGCGGTCGATTTTCGCCGCTCAAGTTGCGTCGGCAAAGAAGAACGCGGCGCTCGTCCACGAGCGCCGCGGCCGCTAGCGGCGGACGGCCTGGCGGCGGCCCGCGAACGCCCACACGTTTTTAAGGAGACGAAATGAAAACCATCGCTCGCGCGATCTTCGCTCTGGTGCTCGCGTCCGGCGCCGCGGCTCGTGCCCAAGTGCCTTCGCCGAACCCGCACTACCTGACGATGGGTCCGGTCGCTCGATATCTCATGCCGGACCCGGCCGCCGAGATCGCCCTCGCGAGAACGGCGGCTCCGTCATCCGTTTCGGCGCTTGCGACCGTGCTCGCGTTGACAAAAACCGGATACGTCGTAGGCGCCAAGGGAAGTAATGGCTGGGTGTGCCTGGTCGGGCGCTCGTTTCAGGGAGGGTTTGACGACCCCGAGTTTTGGAACTGGCGAAACCGCTCGCCGGTCTGCCTCAACCCGCCGGCCGTACGAAGCGTACTTCCGCAGTACCTGATACGAGCGAAATGGGCCTTCGTCGACGGCGACACGCGCCCGCAAATGGCGAAGATGGCGCAAGCGGCGTATGCGAGCCATCGATTCGGCGATCCCGCACCCGGTGCGTTCTCGTTCATGCTTTCAAAAGAGGCGTACTTGAACGACGAAGTCAAAGGACCGTGGCTTCCGCACGTCATGCTGTTCATCGCTAAAGACCAAATGAACCTATGGGCTGCAGGCTTCGAGGGATCGCCGATCTTCGCGCCGTGGCCGCCGAACTCGATGCGCGCGTACGAACCGACCACGATCGATATCCCCGTGCGCCGCTGGTCGGACGGTTCGCTCGCTCCCGATCGCTAGGCCCGCGGGCCGCCGATCGCGGGATGCACGGCGAATGCGGCTCCGTCCGTAGTGACCGTGACCGCGCCGTTTTCGTCGGTTCGGTAAATCGTTGCGCCGAAGCGTGCGAGCGTCTCGAGCGTCGACGGCGCGGGATGGCCGAAGAGGTTGTGCCGTCCGACCGAAACGATGGCGTAGCGGGGGCGCACCGCCGCGATGAAGGCCGGCGTCGACGAGTAGGCCGAGCCGTGGTGGCCGACCTTGAGCACCTCGCAGCGCAGGTCCACTCGCTCGCTCAGAAAGCGCCGTTCTGCGGCGGCGCCGGCGTCGCCGGTGAAGAGCATACAGAACGATTTGTAGCGGAGCGTGAAAGCGATGGAGTTCTCGTTGATGTCGTTGCGCGAGTTGGCGATTAGCGGCAGCGACGGACCGAGGAACCGGAGCGCGACGCCGTCGTCGGTTCGCCACTGCGTTCCGGCACGCGGATACACGATCGGCACGCCCTCGGCACGCGCGGTTTCCAGCGCGTCGCGGTAGGCGTGCCCGCCATAGCGCTGGCCGCCGTCGGCCACGGTCGTGACCCGCAACCGGCGCAACGCCGGCGCGATGCCGCCGGCATGATCCCCGTGCGGGTGCGAGATCACGATCGCGTCGAGCGCGTGGATACCGTGCCGTACCAGAAACGGTACCACGGTACGTTCGCCGACTCGTTCGGCGCTGGAGTCGCCGTCGCTCGGACCGCCGCGCTCCAGCCGGCCGCCGCCGTCGACGAGCAGCGCGTGGCCGCGCGGCGTCTGCACGACGATGGCGTCGGCTTGTCCGACGTCGAGCACGCTCACTCGCAGACCGCCGTCGAGCGGTCGCGGCGGCCACAGGACGAGTGCGGCCGTTACCGCCAGGCCCGCGAGTGCGACGGCCGCCCCGCCGGTCCGTCGCAGCATCCAAGGTACGGCGAGCAGCGCGGCGTCGTAGAGTGCGATGCACCACGCCGGCGGCGGCGTCATCGGAATCGACGCTCCGGGCAGCGACGCGATCGCCGAGACGCTTCCCAGTATCCACGCGAGCGGGTACGAGTTGAGATTCGCGAGCGCTTGCGAGACCGGCGGAAGCCACGCCGTCGCGAGTTGTGCCGCGCCCAGGGTCATGGTCGCGGCGACGCACGGTACGACGGCCAGATTGGCGATTGCCCCGTACGGCGCGAACTGCAGGAAGACCGCCGCTCCGAGCGGCCAGGTACCGAGCTGGGTTGCCAGCGACAGCACGAGCGCTTCCCGAATCTTGGACGGGAAGTTCGCGATCCGCTCGAGGCCGCGCTCCAACGTCTGCGCGCACGCGAAGATTGCGGCGACGCACGAGAACGAGAGGGCAAACGACGCGCTCGCGACGCTTTCGGGGCGCGCAAAGACGAGCGCGAGTGCCGCGAGCGCCAGAGCGTTCCACGAGAACGTCGCGCGCCCGAGCGCGCGGGCGCTCAGTGCAGCCGAGACCATCGTCGCAGCGCGGACTGCCGGAAGCTGCGCGCCGCTCCACGCTACGAAGAGCCACACGCCGGCGGCGGCGATCGCGCAGGTCGCCGCGCGAGGAAGTGCAAGCGCCGAAAGGAGCCCGACGACCAGGGCCGCCACGACGCCGAGATGCAGACCCGCCGTCACCAGAACGTGCACGGTTCCGGTTTCTTGAAACTCGGCGCGCAGTTGCGGCGGCAGCGCCGACCGTTCGCCCCAGAGCTCTCCCGCGACGACCGAGGCGGCCGGTTCTCCAAGCCGCCGCTGCAACTGTTCGTGCGCCCATTGGTGCGCGAGCGGCAGCAGCGTTCGAACGTCGGCCGCCGGCGGTTCGCGAATCGTCAGGATCGACGCGCCGTCGAGCCGCGCGTCGACGCCGCGTTCGCGCTGGATTGCGGCCTCGCTCGGCTCGTCCGGATTGCGCGGTCCGTCGAACGGCTGCAGGCGGCCGCGTACGAGCGCGCGCGCGCCGATCGGGGGAACGCTTCCGCGATAGACGTGCATCTGCGCGCGAACTCCGTCGTCGAGTGCGAGCAGGATGGTCGCACCCGATCCGTCGGCGGCGGGCGTCCGGTCGAGCACGATACCGCCATAGCGCGCGGTCCGGTCGTCGAAGGGCGGCGCGGTACGGTGGCTTGCAAAGGCGGCGCGCGCGCTCGCCGCGACCAAGGTGACGAGCAGCAGCGCACGAAACTGCGGAACTTCCCGAGCGCCTGGACGAAGGGCGAAGCCGGCGAACGCGGCCAAGCCGATCGCGACCAGCGGGCGGAGATCGCTCGGAGTCTCGGGCAGCAGCGCGAGGGTGCCGGTCGCGGCCGCAGCGGCGCACGCCACCAGCGTGAAGGGCGGCATCGCTGCAACGACTGCGACGGGCCGCCGGCTCGACAATCCTTGCGTCGGAAAGGACGGATTCTCTGCGCATCATCGTTACCGGCGGCGCCGGATTCATCGGATCGCACGTCGTCGACGCCTATTTGGCGCTCGGGCACGACGTGCTGGTCCTCGACTCGCTCTGGGAGCACGGCGGGGGACGCCGCGCCAACGTGCCCGAACGCGCGTCCTTCGTTCACATGGACGTGCGCGACGAAAACGTTGCCCGGATCTTCACCGAGTTCAAACCCGACGTCGTGAGCCATCACGCGGCGCAGCATTCGGTCGCCATATCGTCGCGCGATCGGATCTACGACGCACAAGTCAACGTGATCGGGCTGCTCAACGTGCTGGAGAACGCGGTCCGTTCCGGTACCCGCAAAGTGATCTTCGCTTCCAGCGGTGCGACGTTCGGAAATCCCGACGTTTTTCCGATTACCGACGAAACGCCCCAACGCCCGACCTCGCCCTACGGCATCACCAAGATGATCGCCGAACACTACTTGCGTTTCTACAAAAACGAGAAGGGGCTCGATTTCACGGCGTTGCGGTACGCCAACGTCTACGGCCCGCGCCAAGACCCCAACGGCGAGGCCGGCGTCATCTCGATCTTCATCGGCCGCTTTCTCAAGCACGAAGGAATCCGTATCGACTGGGACGGCGAGCAGACGCGCGACTACGTGTACGTCGGGGACGTCGCCAAAGCCAACGTCGAGGCGCTGGATCGCGCCTCGGGCGTCTGCTGCGCGATCGGGACCGGCGTCAAGACGAGCGTCAACGCCATCTACCGTTCGCTGGTCGAGATCAGCGGCTTCGATGCGCCGGTCGCGCACGCGCCGCGGCGCCCGGGCGACGCGCGCGACGCGCAGTTCGACGCCTCGCTGGCACGCCGCGAGCTCGGCTGGAATGCGGAAACGCGGTTGCTCGACGGGATGCGCGCGACCTACGAGTATTTCAGAGGGCTTGCTCCCGAGCCGCGACGCGCGCTCTAGCCGAACGCGTCGCGGGTTCGCACGCGTTCGGGCCGTACGCCGATGCCCAGGGCGCGGGCCGGCAGCGCCCGCAGGCGCGGAAACTCGTCGAGCAGGCGAAACGGCAGCGGCGGTTTGCGCACTTGGGCACCGCGCAGTACCGGATCGATCCCGCGATCTTGGATGAAGACCTGCACGGCCTGGGTGACGACCGTCGGGAACGTCCGGCGGGATTGCACCGCGGCCAGATCGCTATCGCCGAGCGTTCCGTCGAGCAGCGGGCCGGCCAACGCGTTGGCGGCGGCGACGGCGTCCTGGATCGCGAGATTGATGCCGACGCCGCCGACCGGCGACATTGCGTGCGCGGCGTCGCCGATGCACAGAACCCCCGGCCGATGCCAGCGGCGTAACCGGTCGACGCGTACTTCCAGCAGCGAGATCTTGCTCCAATCGTCGATCCGGCCGACGCGGTCGGCGATCTCGGGAACCACCTGCGCGAGATCGTGCTGGAACGACTCCAGACCGGCAGCCTGCAGCGCCGGATAGCTGCCCTTCGGAATGATGTAGGCGCACTGCCAGTAATCGCCGCGATCGATCATGACCAAGATGCGGCCGGCGTTCATCGTGCCCAAAGGCCGCATCGGATCTCCGGGCTTTTTGGTGATGCGCATCCACAGCACGTCCATCGGAGCGCCGACGTCTTCGACTTCGAAGCCGGCGCGGGCGCGAATGGTCGAGTGGCGCCCGTCGGTGCCGACGACCAGATCGGCCTCGATCTCAAAACGCGTGCCGTCCTCGGCCGCCGCAACGACGCCGGCCACGCGCCCGTCGCGTTCGATCAAATCGACGCCCTCGGTCCGCATCGAGAGCGCAAACGTGGGATAGGCCTTCCCCTTGGCCGCCAGAAAGTTAAGGAAGTCCCACTGCGGCATGAACGCGATGAACTTACAGTGGGTGGGAACGTGCGAAAAGTCCGCGACCTGAACGGTTTCGCCCGCTATGCAGGCCGCCATCGAGGACATCTCGTCGTGGGGCAACGCCAAGAACTCGTTCAGCCATCCGAGCTCGAAGAGCACTTGCAGGGTCGACGGGTGGATCGTGTCGCCGCGAAAGTCGCGAAAGAAGTCGCCGTACTTTTCGAGTACGCGGACCTGCACCCCGGCCCGCGCCAGCAGCACGCCGAGCATCATGCCGCACGGTCCGCCGCCGACGATGCAGGCCTTCACGACGCCACCACGTTGAGCAGCTTGTCGGGGACGAAGATGCGCTTACGCACGTCTTTGCCGTCGAGCTGCGCGCGCACGTTGGGTTCCAGCACGGCCAGCGCGAACGCCTCTTCTTCGCCGATTCCGGGCGACGCGGCGATGCGCGCGCGGATCTTGCCGTTGACTTGGACGACGAGAACGATCTCCTCGACGGACAGCGCGCGTTCGTCGGGTTCCAGGTAGCGTTCGAGATGCACGGACGCGGCATGCCCGAACCGTTCCCACAGTTCCTCGGCAAGGTGCGGAGCGAACGGAGCGATCAAGACCGGCAGCGCGTGCGCGGCGTACCGGGTGGCCGCGCCGCCGGGCGCCGAGCGCGCGGCTGCGGTCAGCGCATTGACGAGCTCGTCGAGCTTGGCGATCGTCGCGTTGTAGTGAAAGCGCCGCGAACGCGTCTCGTCGAG
>DATJUC010000036.1:0-3502 GCA_035502675.1 Candidatus Acidiferrales bacterium
CGACGAACGTTGCCAAGACGGTCGCTTCGCACGCAAGCCGGATCGGGTAGTCCGGGTCGTTCGGCGGAATCGAGCGCAGCATCCGAAACTGCGAGATCCAAAGCGCCAGCATCAGGACCATGCCGACGACGCCCAGCTCGACGCTGGTCGCGATGAAAATATCGTGCGGCGCGCGGTGCCATTTCTCGAACGCGAACTGGTGCGTCTGCATCAGCACTTGGTCGTAGGCAAACGCGAAGTTGTTGTACCCGGCCCCCAGCAGCCAGTGCTCTTTCAGCGCGGAGATCCCCACCTTCCAAATCGGCAAGCGACCGGAACCGCCGCTCGAGACCGCGTCGCTGAAGCGATTCCAGATCGGCGTCTGGATGCTCGTGATCGCAACCCCGATCGCGATCGGCACGCCGGCCAGCCCGAGCCGAAACTTTCGGCTGCTGCGCAGGAACATGTAAAGGAACATGACCCCGACCCCGATGGCCGCTCCGCGGGATCCGCTCTCGGCGACGCCCACGAGCAGCATCAGTGCGGCGGCGATGGCGACGACCACTACGAGCGGCCGGCGGGCGTACATCGCGATCGCAACCGAGAGTGCCGTCGGGAGCAGGAGTGCCGCGGCGAAGTGGTTCGGATCGATGGCGCTGGTATCGGTCGTGATCCAGAGCCGGGCGCCCGCGACGTCCATGCCGGCGTGGAACAGATAGGCGCCGTATCCGGCCGCAACGACGCCGCCGGCAATGGTGGAGAGCGCGACCCATCGGACCGAACGGTCGTCGGCCGGAAAGACACAGATTGCGGTATAGAGCACCAGCAAGCTGATCGCGGTCGGCAAAAGTGCGAACACGGTGGGAGGATCGATCGCCCAGAACGCGGTGAGCGCCATCCAGAAGTAGAGCCCGTAGAAGATCAACAGCTCGCGCGGCGGGCGAACGGCGCGGTGCGTGCGCAGCAGGAAAAACAAGATCGCTGCGCCCGAGACGATGCCGAGCATTTTGGTCAGCGTTCCGAACGCGCTGACGTTGAGGACGTTGTCGAAGGGAACCAGCACCACGTACAGGCAGAACGGGAAGATCATCGGTGCGACGATGGCTGCGTAGAGTAAGACCGGCCCCGCCACCGCGCCCAATCCGAGAACCAGACCGGTCTTCGTTCCGGCCAGCAACGTGATGGAAAGCAGCGCGGCGCCGGCGAGCGTCGCGAGAATCAGCGCTCCGAACGTCGTGCGCTGCCAAGACTGCGCACCGGACTGCAGCATGCCGCGCCCTTACGTCCACGCCCGGCGGGCGAAATCGTAGTACAGACGCAAATCGTCGAGCGTCGGGATCAGCACGGTCGTCCATCGCAGGCCGGTCATTCGGCCGAAGTACGCGATCCCCAGGCCCTGCCCCCCGATGTAGGCGACCGTCGACCCGATGGCGGCTCCGCTGAGTCCCAAATGCGGCACCAGCAGCACCGTGACCGAAATGCAGATCGCCGCGGACAGGCCGGCCAGCACGAGCGGAATCTCCGGCTTGCCGAGCTTGAGCGTGTAGTACGACGAAATCGGGCTGCCCAGCGAAAGCGCTACGACGCCCAGCAGCAGGATCCGCAGCGCCGGTACGAGCGGCAGGAACGCCTGGCCGTAGAGCAGTCCGACGATCCACGGCGCGATCGCGAAGAGCGCCGCGCAGACGACCGTCGAGGCCAGCATGTTGTTGCGCACGCAGCGCGCCGCAAGCGCGGCCGCGCGGCTGCGCTCCAGGCCCCCGATGTGCGGCGAGGTCACCAGCGCCGCAACTTGGGTCGGCACGAGCAAGCTCTCCGCGGCCGAAACGGCGACCGTATAGAGGCCCAGGGCGGCGGGCGGCAACAGGACCGCGACGATATAGAGATCCGCGCGGTAGTTCAATAACGATACGAAGTTGGTGGCGCCGACCTTGGCGGTCATGTTCAGAAAACCGCGGAAAGGAACGGGCTCGCCGGCGTCGAGCGAGCGCGCGTGCACCAGCATGACCGCGTACGCGACGATCGCCACCAGCGTCGTCGCGACGATCCAGACGACGATCGCAACCCAGGCACTGCGGGCGACGAGAAACAGTCCTACCGCCATCAGCGCGAACGTCGCGAGGGTCGTGGCGAACGTGAGCGTCGTCGCGAACCGGATGCGCTTGATGCCGGTGACGTATCCGGTCACGAGGTTGGTGGCGGCCACTGCGGGCAGCGAAACGATCGCGGCGATTCCGGCCCACGGCGTGCGCGAGATCAGCGCGACGATCGCGACGGCGACGCTGCCGCCGACGACGAGCAGCAGCGCGCTCAGCGAAGCGATGCCAACGATCCGGCGCCCGGCGTTGCGGTTGAGCAGGTAGAACGCGGTCGAGGAGGCGAGCCCCGTGAAGAACGTGGAGATCAAGCCGGCCTGCACCATCGGCAGGGCGTACACGCCTTTGCCGGCCGGCCCGAGCAGGCGGGCCGTCAGAATTCCCAGCCCGAGGGCCGCGACGATGTTGACGACCCGCAGCACGAAGGTGAAGACGCCGTCCGACATGACCTGGTGCGCGGTGGGCGCGGCCTTAGACTGCACGATGGAACAGAAACTCCACGGCGGTCTTCAAGATGATGATCCCGTCGAACACGGTCGAGGCGTGCTCGACGTAAAACAAGTCGTAGGGAACGACCTGCGGCATGTCTTTGGGTTCCAGGTTGCGTTCGAGCTGTACCTGTGCCCAGCCGGTGACGCCGGGTGGAACGAAACTGCGCTCGTCGTAATGCGGAATCGTGCGGCGGAACTCGCGCGCGAACTCCTCCATTTCCGGGCGCGGACCGACGAGGCACATGTCGCCGCGCAGCACGTTGAAGAGCTGCGGAAGCTCGTCGATACTGGTTCGCCGCAAGAACGCGCCGAGCCGCGTGATGCGCGCGTCGCTGGGCCGCGCCCACCCGGATCCGGCATCGCGAACCATGGTGCGAAACTTGTAGATCTTGAAAAGGTTGCCGCAACGGCCGACGCGCGTCTGGACGAACAGCACCGGCGTGCCCGATTCGATCGCGACGGCGGCCGCGGCCAGCAGCATGACCGGCGATAAGACGATCAGACCCAGCGACCCCAGAACGACGTCGACGCAGCGTCGCAGCGGACCGTACATCGAGTGACCCACGCGCCACTGGGCTTGCGGCGTGACGAACGGGACGCGCGCGTAGGCCGGCGGGTCGCCGTGATGGCGCGCGACGTGGAACGTGGCGCGCAGCGCGGCGATCAACGTCGCGTCGATCCCCAGGGCGAAGAAGGCGGTGCCGTTGGAGAGCGCGCCGACGGCGTGCAGCAAGATCCAGAAAGGGATCGCTGCGACCGCGCAGGCCACCACCACGTGATAGATCTCGTCCCGCCAGTGAACGGCGTAGGAGCGGACGTAGCCTTCGCAGGCGGCCATCGCTCCGGACATCAAGAGGACTGCCGCCGGAGCTACTGTGGACGGAACGCCGGCTACGTAGCACGCGGCGAGCGTGCAGATCGCGTCGGCGCCGATCA
>DATJUC010000037.1:0-2592 GCA_035502675.1 Candidatus Acidiferrales bacterium
AGAGCGTGTAGTTCTTGATTCCCGGGGTCGCGCCGGCGTAGTCGGTGAAAAACTGCGGCCCGCGAATGTCGGAGTTCGCCGTGTAACCGTCGATCGGATCGTAGTTCGGCGAGACGTCGAGATAGCCGCCGCTCACTTCGAAGTTACCTTTGTGACGATCGACGAAGAACTCGGCCAAGTCCGCATTGCCTTGCGGCACCCAGGAGCCATTCTCAAACGAGTAGTCCGCGTACTCGATCATGCCACTTTGCAAATTGCGCATCTCGATGCCGTTCTCGATGGTGTTATCCCATCCGGCGATGCTGTGATTGGCGAAAACTCCGTCGCTCCAATAGGTGAAGGCGCCGCCGGGCACAGCGTGTTGAAAGCCGTATGCAGAATCGCTGAACGTGTTGTTCGTCGTAGCGTCGTAACCGTGGAACGTCAGCGCACCGAAGGCATTTTCGCCAAACGTGCCCTCGACCTTCGCGCCGCTGTCGAACGGCCCGACCGAGGGCGAGTAAAATACGTAATACGGAGGCTGGGTGTCCGTTCCGGCCGGAGCCCGTACGCTCGAGTCGGCATTGATGTAGGCGGCGCCTTGCGAGAAGAAGGGCCGATACTCGACGAGTTGACGTTCGAACTCCTGAGGTGCGATCGTTTGCTGGTCGATCTCTACGTTGGAGAAATCGGGATTGAGCGTACCGACGAATCGTATGGTCGGCGTTAGCGGGTAGCTGAGATCTACGCCGTAAGAGCGCACGTTCATCGGCAAAAAGGTGCCGTTGGCTTGTTGAACGAGGTTGCGATCTTCGCCCACGCTCGCGAGACCGTAGAGATCGGCGCGGGGCTTCGGGCGAGCCGCAGCCGATGCGGCTAGATCGAGATCACCGGCCGGCCAAAAGCGTGTATCGGGGGAGAAGAGCGGCCATACGCCGGAGGCGGCGTCCTGCATGATTGGATCCCAGACCCACGAGATATGCTCGCCGCGCGCAGCGATACCGCGCACCAGTTGAAAGCGCCACGTCTGTTTACCACCCCGCGGCACGCGAATCACGTTGAGAGGAATCACCATCACCGCACTCCACCGCCCCCTGCCGATCTTGGCTGCAGAGCTCCAACGCGGGCGAAACCGCGTGTTTTCGTTGGCCTGCTCGTAGCGCGTTCCGCGCGGGGTCGTTTCGAAGTAATACACCTGGCTGCCGGACCCGCTCGTGTCGATTCCGATGCCGACAAAATCGTCCACGCCGAAACCCACGTCGTTGGTCGTTTGCATTGCGACGATTGGCACCCCGTCTTGCTGCGCGTCGAAGGCGACGTACAGGTTCCGGTCGTCGTACAGCAGATACGCCGTGGTCGCGAGCGTCGCCGGCGACCGAGTCGTCACGTTTTCCCAAGGTCCGTTGCCGTCGGGAACCTTTCCAGCCGCCCACGCCGGATCGGTGAGGGCCGGATCGAGTGGCATCGGGCGCGCGGCGCGCGCGAGCGTGAACGCGAAGCTTTCGGACACCGAAGCGAAAGCCGGAACGCGCGTGAGCGCGGCCGCCAGCGCGAGGCACAGGGCAATACGAAACGAGCGCAAGTCCGGCAATCTCCAAGCCTTCGGTATCGGTAGAGTCTAGCACCGGGCAGCTTGGCTGCGCCGGCCCCATCCAAATTTTGATGGATTGTTGAGCGCTTTGTTCCGAGTCAGTGGTGGTCGACGCGCGGCGGACTCTCGCGCGCTAACATCTCGTCGACGAGTTCCGCGATCCCGCTCGCCGCAGCTTCGAGCAGTGCGCGACCCTTCTCCGCCGTTGCCTTGGTCGGGTCGCCCATCACCCCGCTGCCGCTCAGGCGGCTCCAGTGCTCCATCATGGTGAGTGGTCCGTCGCCGGCAATCAAATCCGTCCAGTAATTCTTCGACGGCCGGTGAGAAAGCTCGCGTTTGGCTTGGTTCATCTCAACGAGGTCAGGCCGAATGGCCAGATAAAGCGACGTCTCGAACTCGCACGCGTGGTTCATTCCGCCTACTGGCTCGGATTCACGTAGCGCATCCGCCACCTCACGAACGCCGGGCGCCGACCAATAGTTTACCGCAGCAGCGAGCACGCCGGTTTCGACGGCGCAAAGCCTGGCGATGATGTCGGTGAAAGGCGTGTTGCTCCCATGGCCGTTGACGATAAGAATGCGCCTAAACCCATGATGGGCCAGGCTCTTGCAAACGTCGAGCCCATAGTCGATGAGGGTATGCGCGCCGATTGTAAGCGCTCCGGGAAAATCCATGTGATGCGGACTATAGCCGTGATTGATCGGCGGCACGAGCACGCATCGGCCGGCCGCGCGCGATGCCGCTAACTCGCAGACAGTCGCACAAAGCAGCAAATCCGTGTCGATCGGAAGGTGGCGCCCGTGATCCTCCAGCGTTGCGATCGGCACGATGGCTACGCACGGAAGCGCCGCAGCCGCTTTAACTTCCGGCCACGTCATCTCTCCGTAACGGTACTTCATCGACATGTCGTCATTCTATTGCCTCTTCGCGACGCTGATGGAAAGTAACTTGCTCGAGAACGGGAATACCGCCGTATGAAGGACGGAAAGCGTGCCCTGCGCTTCGTCGTCGTCATTGGGATC
>DATJUC010000038.1:0-8263 GCA_035502675.1 Candidatus Acidiferrales bacterium
GAGATATCCGCCGGCGAAGCCGCCGGCACCCGTGATCAGCGCGCGCATCGACGCGGGTTACCTCGGCACGTGCTCGGCGAGCCGGGCCAAATCGGCCTCGACCATCATCCGGACCAGCTCTTCGAAGCTCACGGTCGGCTCCCAGCCCAAGACGCGCTTGGCTTTCGAGGCGTCGCCGATCAGCACGTCGACCTCGGCCGGCCGCACGAACCGCGGGTCGACCACGACGTAAGGCTCGTACGCACCCAGGCCGGCCGCCTCGAACGCGACCCGGACGAAGTCGCGCACGCTGTGCGTGCGGCCGGTGGCGATCACGTAATCGTCGGGCGCGTCCTCTTGCAGCATCATCCACATGGCGCGCACGTAGTCGCCGGCAAAACCCCAGTCGCGCTGCGCGTCGAGATTGCCGAGGCGCAGCTCGCGCGCCAGCCCGAGCTTGATGCGCGCAACGCCGTCGGAGATCTTCCGCGTGACGAACTCGCGGCTGCGGCGCGGCCCCTCGTGATTGAAGAGAATTCCGCTGCACGCGTACATGCCGTACGACTCGCGATAGTTGACGGTGATCCAGTGGCCGTAGACTTTGGCCACGCCGTACGGACTGCGCGGATAGAACGGCGTCCGCTCGCTCTGCGGAACCTCGACGACCTTGCCGAACATCTCGGAGCTCGACGCTTGGTAGAAGCGAATCTTCGTGTCGACGTGCCGGATCGCTTCCAGCACGCGCGTTACGCCCAGCGCCGTGAACTCGCCGGTGAGTACCGGCTGCGCCCACGACGCCGGCACGAAGGACTGCGCCGCCAAGTTGTAGACCTCGGCCGGCCGGACTTCGTTCACGATCGACGTCATCGACGTCTGATCGAGCAAATCGCCCGAAACGATTTCGATGTCGTCGACGATGTGCTCGATCCGCTCGAGCAGATCCGTACTCGTCCGCCGAGTCATCCCGACGACCCGGTATCCCTTCTCCAGCAGCAGCTCGGCGAGATACGAGCCGTCCTGCCCCGTGATCCCGGTAATCAGCGCAGTCTTTTGCAAAGGTGACAATCCCGTGTGAGCTTCGTCAGGTAATTTTGAACCGATGCGGTTCGCGCCCTAGGGCGCGAGGGGCCGAAGTGGGCTCAAACGTCCACGAGGCCGCTCGCAACGCCGGGAACGAGCCGCATCAGTTCAAGATTTGAATGTTCGTGCCGGCGTCGTCGAACACAAACCGCGACTCGTACATTTCGGCCCCTTCCGGCCCCACTACTTTCGACTGGATCGTCAAGCGATGGACGAGCTGGTTGTTGTGACGCACGACGCCCGAATAGAAATACTGCACCAGCGGCGTGACGTTGTCTTGCAGGGGCGCGAGCCGGCGCCGTTCGACGAGCATCGCCAGCAGACGGCGCTGCAGCTGGATCGGCAACAGCCGGTTGGCGTCGTCGGGCGTCATCCGCACCGACACCAGCTCGTCCTGGGCCTTGTTCGTCTCGGCGACCGGCTTGTCGGTGGTATAGCGAATGATCGCGTCCCAGTCGTCGGCGGAGATGCCCGTGAAGCGCATGCCGTAGCGCCACACCGACTTACCTTGGTGCGAGACCGTGTCTTGCCAGACGGATTTCGCCCGCAAGCGCACCACGCGGGCGTCGATCGTGGCGCGCACTTCGAACTCGTCGCGGCCGGTCGGATCCTGCGTCAGCAGGCAGAGGCCGCCCCCGCTGATGTCCAAGCCGATGGCGGGCTTTTGCGAAACGCCGCCGTCGGTCGATACCGTGGCCCGGTACGGCTTTCGTTTGCGCGGGTACTTGCGCCGGTTGGGTTCTTTGCCGGTGAACCACCCCAGCAGCTCGTCGAGCATACCGCGGTTAGATTACGACGACCTCGCAAGGCGTTCCGCCAGCGTTACGGCCACGAACGCGGCGACCTCGCTGGGCAGCGTTCCCCGGCCGAAGCCGGCGTCGTAGCCGAGCTCGCTGGCCATCAAGTTCGTCACCCGGGGGCCGCCGCAGATCAATACGACGCGGTCGCGCAGCCCCTCGGCCTCGAGCAGCTCGGCCAGCTCGGTGAAATTCTTGACGTCGCTGCCCTTCTGCGTCACGACCTGGGAGGCCAGCAGCGCGTCCACGCGCCGCTCCTTGGCGAAGCGCACGAGGTCGTCGACGGCGACTTGGCTTCCGAGATTGTGGGTCTCGAACCAATGGTAACGCTCCAGGCCGTAGTCGCCTTTGTAGCCCTTCATGTTCAAGATGGCGTCGATGCCGACGGTGTGGGCATCGGTGCCGATGCACGCGCCCGCGATGCGGACCTTGCGCCCGATGCGCTCCGCCACGAACGCATCGACGGCATCCATGTCCATCGCCGTCGCGCGCGCGGACGGAGCCTTGATCGTGTCGACGTCGACCGACTGCGTGGTGCTGGCGTAGACGACGAAGAACGAGAAGCCGGTCGCGATTTGCCGGCCGTCGACCACCGAGACGTCGGTGAACCCCATCTTGGCGACGAGCTGGCGCGCGGCTTCGTCGGCGGCCTCGCTCCACGGAACCGGCAGCGTGAACGAGAGCTGTACCTTGCCGTCGTTGGCGGTGTCGCCGTAAGGCTTGACGGCGTGGCTCATCGAGCCGCCGCGTCCGGCCGAAGCACCTCTTCGAACGGATTGTAATAGTCCGGCGCGCGTTCGATCACGCCGTCGAATCCGCGGCCGCCGTCCGGCGAACGCTTCACGTCGGCGAAGACGGCGGCGTCGATGGCGTGCATCAGGCCCATCGAGGCGACCGAATCCAAAAGCCGCTCGCAGCGCGTCAGCACGTCCTGCGCGCGCCGCTCGATCGTGCCGCCGGGCTTGAACGCGATCTCGTCTCCGAAATGACGCGCGGTGTTCATGATGTAACGCGCGTTTTCGAGCGAGAGCGCGCGATCGCCCAAGAACGGCGTGTGGATCGCCTCGGTCAGCATGCCGCACAGATGGATCGTCTGCTTCGTCATCACCGACGTCAGGTTGAAGAGCGCGTCGATGAGGTGTCCCTTGAACACGTCGCCGGTCATGTGCTTGGTCGGCGGCATGTACTTGAGCGGGCATTCCGGGAAGATCTGGCGCGCCAGCTGCGCCTGTGCGACTTGGTAGAGGAAACCGTCTTCGAGATCGGGGTCGATCTCGTACGCGTCGCCCAAGCCGATCTGCGAGTCGGGCATGCCCGCGCGCCGCGCGAACGCCTGATTGATGAACTGCGAAGCCAGCACCGCCGGAGCCTGCTCGACCGCGTCGGCGGTGGTCAGATAATTGTCTTCACCGGTGTTGATCACGATGCCCGAGTACGCGTTGAGCATCCGGCTGAAGTGCTGATCGACGAAGGTTCGCTTCATGTTGATGTCGCGGAACAGAATTCCGTACATCGAGTCGTTGAGCAGCATGTCGAGCCGCTCCAGCGCCGCCATCGTCGCAATCTCCGGCATGCACAGACCGCTCGCGTAGTTCGTCAGCATCACGTAGCGGCCGGCCTTCTCGCCGATTTCGTCGAGCGCGGCCCGCATGATCCGGAAGTTGGCCTGCGTCGCGTACGTGCCGCCGAAGCCTTCGGTGGTCGGGCCGAACGGGACGAAATCGAGCAGCGATTGCCCGGTCGAGCGAATCACGGCGATGATCTGCGCGCCGGCTTCCACCGCCGCAACCGCAGCGGTGCGATCTTCGTAGATGTTGCCGCTCGCCACGATCACGTACAGCAGCGGGGGCGGCAGCTGCGGCAAACGCTCCAGCAGGGCCGCGCGCTCGTCGCGCCGCGAGCGGATGTGCGCGAGCGCCGCTTCGACGTGCGGCTGCAGCGAACGGCGCGCCGCCTCGTCGGGCGTATCCGCGAAGTCGGAGAGGCGGTAACGGCCAAGCGCAATCGCTTCGCTCAGCGGTGCGGGATCGAGCCCGGTTTCGGCGACCGCTTTCCCGAACGCCAGCGCGGCGCCGCGGGCGCGCTCGTGCGGCGTCAGCGCGTCGACGATGAGGTTCGGAACGGGGATTTCTTCGGAACCGATGCCGTCGACGCCGAGCAAGCGCAAAACCGCTCGCTCCACCGACACGGTCGTGTGGGCGGAGATGAACGCTTCGACCGGCGCCACGATGGCCGAGGCCAGCGCGCGGCAGCGGTCGATCGAGTTGCGATCGACGTCGAGCTGCACGGTATCGCTATCTTACGGGCTGGGCGCCGATTCGCTCAAGCGGGAAAGCCGAAGGTAGGCCGAGAGGCCTTCCTGCCACGTCGGCATCGAAAAGCCGAACGCTCGAAGCTTGCCGCTGTCGAGAGCGGAGAACTGCGGGCGCCGCGCCCCGGAACTCCATTCGCCCGACGCGATCGGCTCGACCGCCTCCGGGTCGAGACCGGCCCGGCGGACGGCTTCCCGCGCGAAGTCGTACCAGCTGACCGGCCCGACGTCGGCGGCATGATAGATTCCGCCCGCCCGCCGCTCGATCAGGAACTCCAGTGCCGCCGCCAAGTCGCCGGCAAAGGTGGGCGAAGCGAACACGTCGCGCACGACGCGGCTGCGCTCGCCGGCCCGCGTTTTGCCGACGATCCGGTCGACGAAAGTGTACCCCTTGCTCGAGGACGGACGGACGCCGTAGACGCCGCAGGTACGAACGATCAGCGCGTCCGAGCGCACGGCTTCCACGAGCAGCTCGCCGGCCAGCTTGGACGCGCCGTAGGCCGAAATCGGGCGCGCGCAATCCGTCTCGACGTACGGCTCGGTCGCACTCCCGGAGAAGACGTAGTCGGTGCTGATGGTCGCGAAATGCACGCCGCGGCGCGCGCAAACGCGCGCCAGCCGTTCGACCGCCAGCGCGTTGACTTCGAATGCGGGTTCGGGCGTTTCTTCGCAGCGATCGACGTTGTGAAACGCCGCGCAGTTGACGAGCGCGTCGGGACGAAAGCGATCGACGGCCGTTTCGACGCCGGCGGTCGTTCGGACGTCGAGCTCGTCGTGCGACGGCGCGTCGATCGCGTGCGAGGTCCACAGCCGCCGAATCTCGGAGCCGAGTTGTCCCGAACCGCCCAACACGAGCACGCGCATCGCTGGCCGTTTCGAACTTCGGCAGCAATCCTCCGGCCCGAAGTGGAACCGGCCGCCCATGCAAGTCGATCCGCTTCCCTTGGCCGGCGCGCTGGAGCTGCGGCTGCAGGCGTTTTCCGACGAACGGGGCTACTTCAAGGAGACGTACTCGGCGCAGCGGTACCGCGACGCCGGCATTGCCGACGAGTGGCTGCAAGACAACGTTTCGGTTTCGCACCGGGGCGTGCTGCGCGGGCTGCACGGCGACCCGCGCATGAGCAAGCTCGTGCAGGTGCTGGCCGGCGAAGCGTTCGACGTCATCGCCGACGTGCGGCCGGAGAGCCCGACGCGCGGCCGCTGGTACGGCACGCTCCTGCGAGCCGGCGAACACCGGCAGATCTACGTTCCGCGCGGCTTCGTGCACGGGTTTCTGGCGCTCTCCGACGAGGTGATCTTCCTTTACAAACAGAGCGCGCTCTACGATCCCGCCAGCGAGTTCGGCGTGGCTTGGAACGACCCGGCGCTGGGGATCGAGTGGCCGCTGGACGGCCGATTGCCGCTGCTCTCACCCAAAGACGCCGCCCACCCCACGCTCGCCGCGCGCCGGCCGGCGTAACAAAGGCCCGGGCCGCGAGTAGCACGGGGAAGAACGACAACCGGGATGAGCGATGAGGAATTGGTTCGTCGCATACGCGAGGGAGAAACGGAGCTCTTCGGTGCGCTCGTCGAGCGTTACAAGCGAGGCATCGCGAGCTTCATCGGCGCGAGCCTGCGCGACCCCGCCGACGCGGCCGACCTCTCGCAAGAGACGTTCCTGCGAGCCTACTCGCACCTGGCGACGTTCAACCCGCAGCTCGGGAAGTTCTCGACCTGGATCTATCAGATAGCTCGCAACGTGATTCGCACCCATCTCGGCCGATCGATGCGCAAACCGCAACCGGCGCAGTTTCCGGAGGACCACAGCATAGAGAACGCCGTGCCCGATCTCTCGCCGCAAGCCGACCCCGCCGGCCGCGTGCTTCGACTGGAAGCCGAGCGCGAGCTGCGCGGCGCGCTGGCGGAGCTGCCGGAACGGACGCGCGCCGTGCTCGCCCTGCGCTACTTCGACAACATGGAGTATCACACGATCGCGACCACGATGGGGCTGTCGCTCGGAAACGTCAAGACGCTGATCCATCGCGGCAAAATCGCGCTGGCGAAAAAGATGCACGAGCGCGAGGAGCGCCGTGAGACGAGTTCGGCCGCCGCGCGCGATCGCATCAAGGGAGGCCCGCGTGCGCTGCTCTTGGTGTGAACCCCGGCTCGCCGCCTACGTGGACGGATCCCTGTCGCCGCGCAAGCGTGCCGCGGTCGCGGCGCATTTGCGCGTTTGCGACGCGTGCCACGATCTCTATCAGCAGCTGCGCAGCGTCGACGCGTTACTGGAAACCGGACGGGCCGGCGAGCTGCCCGCGTCGTTTACGAGCGACGTCATGGGACGCTTGCAGGCGTTTCCGGCACCGGTGCGCCGCGGTCCGCCGCTGTTGCGCGTCGCCGCGCTGTATCTGTCGTGCGCCTGGATCGCGGGTGCGTTACTGCTGTGGGGGTTGCGCGACGCGGCTCCCGCGGCGAGCCTGGCCCCGTTCGTGGCCGCCGTCGCGGCGGTCGAACGCAGCGCGAGAACGCTGTGGCCGATCGCGCCGCTGGCGGCTTCGTTCGGCGTGGTGCTGCTCGCGGTCGACGCCTTGCTGCTGGCGGGCGTTCTGATTTTCTACCGTGCGGTTCGGCCGCGCGTCGTCGCGACGCTGACCGAAGCGAAGAGGCGATGACGATGCGGCGATTGTGGTTGGCGGCAGCGATGGCGGCGGCGGCGTTCGGGCTTTCCTGCGCGCCGGCGCTGGCCGACGTCCAGAGTATCTATCACGGCGGCACGTACTTCGGTTCGGTCATCGTCGAGCCCGATCAAGTCGTGCGCGGCGATCTCACCGTGATCGGCGGTGACGCAATCGTCAAGGGCGTCGTCGACGGCAACGTCGACGTCGTCGGAGGCAACCTCTACGAACCGCCCGGCGGCACGATCACCGGCCAGGTGACGACCGTGGGCGGCGACATCGCCGGGACCCTGATTCCTTGGACCGGCGCCGTGCCGGTTCGCACCGAGCCGTCCCCCGACTATCACATCGGCTGGCGCATCGCGTGGGACGTGCTGGCGATCCTTTTCTTCTTGGTCTTTCCGGTGCGCACGCGAATGGCGCTCGACCGGCTGGAGCGCCATCCGGGGCTGTGCGCCGCGTTCGGCCTGCTCGGCTGGGTCGCGGTCTTGCCGCTCGCGCTGCTGCTCCTGTGCACCGTTCTGCTGATTCCGTTCATCGCGGTCGAGGCGGTGGCGATCTTGGCCGCCACCTTCTTGGGGAAAGCCGCGCTGGCGCTGCTGGTCGGCCGGCGCCTCTGCGAGGTCGTCAGCCCGTCGACGACGCCGTCGCCGTTCGTGGCCCTGATCGTCGGACTGGTCTTGGTCACGGCTGCGGAGCTGGTGCCCGTCCTGGGCGGGATCGTCTCGGCCTTCGTGCTGCTGATCGGACTGGGTGCGGCGATCCTCGCATTTACCGGCGAGAACGTCTTCGGGCCGCCGCTGGCGGCGCCGGGCTCGCGCCCCCCGCTGAGCGGACCCCCGATGCCGGCCGCCTAAAAGGGTGGCATGACGACCGTCTCTCGCGCCGCCAAATTCGCCGAGCGCACCGCGCACCTGCGAGCGTCGACGATTCGCGAGATGCTCAAGGTCACGCAGCAGCCCGACGTGATCTCCTTCGGGGGGGGCCTGCCGGCTCCGGAGCTGTTTCCGACCGCCGCGATCGCGCAAGCCGCGCACACCGTGATGGAGCGTTACGGTTCGGCCGCCCTGCAATATAGCGTGACGGAAGGCATTCCGGAAATGCGCGTTTGGGTGGCCGAGCGTCTGACTCGCCGCTTCGGTCGAATCTTCGACGCCGAAAGCGTCACCATCGTCAACGGATCGCAGCAGGGTCTGGACTTGGTCGGAAAGAGCTCGGGTGCGGGAAGGCCGCCGCCAAAGGAGATGACGTCGGGCTGCTGCGTGACCTTGAGCATCTCGCGAATGGTGGACGCGCGCAGCCGAGCCGTGCGCTCGGCGAACTTCGCGGCTCGCGAGACCGTCGTCATACCTTAGTGGGCGCTATTAGCCGGCGGGCATCGGTGGTCCGCTAATCGGAGCGCGTGTCGGGGGAGGCTGCGCCGGCCCGACCGGCCCGGTGAA
>DATJUC010000039.1:0-11915 GCA_035502675.1 Candidatus Acidiferrales bacterium
TGATGCCCGCACCGTGACGCGCGTCAGCGGGGCTCGTAGGAGACCCGTCATCGCTGACAACCACCTGCGAAACCGTAGAATTCCCGGTATTCCCAGCGGTCGATTCGCCGTTATACTAGGGGGACCAAATCTCGGGAAGAGCCGCTCTGCCGGGGAGAGCAGTTCCGCCCAGACATAAAGCGTAGGCCCATCCGAACGTGAACGCGTACACTCGTCGGCTGGCCTCGGCGCGGGTGTCGGTGCCCGCCGCCAGCCGTTCCCGAACCGCGGCGCTTACCGTCGCGGCAGTCCTCCTATTTGGGGCGGTTCAGTTGGCCGCGTATCACGTTCCGCTGAACGACTCGTCGCTCTTCGAATACTTCGGCCTGCGAATCGCTCACGGCGCGGTGCTCTATCGCGACCTCTTCGACAACAAGCTGCCCTCGATCTATTTGGTCGACGCGCTTTATCAGCTTGCCTTCGGATCGAACTACGCACTTCACGCGCTCGCCGAGACGGTGCTGGGCGCGGCCAGCATCGTTCTGTTTGCGTCGATCGCCCGGCGCGACGCCCTGAGGTACCCCGGGACGGCGACGCTGGTGTTCGGCTGCGCGTTCGCCGCGTGCACGGGGTTGATGCGCGGCGGCTTGAACATGTGCGAGGTTTACGCGGTCTTCTTCACGCTGCTGGCGCTGCGATCGAGCCAGGCCGAACTGGAGGCGCCGGCCGGTGCTTCGCTGATCGCCGCCGCCACGTTTTGGGTTCCGTCGCTGCTGTTTGCGGTGCCGTTGTTCTTCCGGACGCCGGGCGCGAGGCAGCGCTGGGGGTTAGTGCTGGGTATCGCGATCGGCGTTGCCGGCTTTACGCTTCTCTTTGCGGCGTTCGCCGATGCGGGAAACCTCCTGCGCGCCATGCAGGGTTGGGGCGCTTACGAGCGTTCGTATCCGCGCGCGTCGCTGCAAGGATTGCACGAAGCCGCCTGGCTGTTCGTTCACGTGATCGCGTTTTCGGTGCCGGGCGTGCTGGCGACCCTGGCTCTGGCCTGCATCGGACGCCCGGCGAGCAGACAGCAGTGGTTCGGCGTGCTGTGGACGGTCGCGGCGATCGGCGGTGGCGTCATCAATCCGAAGTTCTGGTTTGCCTGGCATTACGCCGTTCCGGCGATTCCGGCGCTAACGTATCTCGCGTTCAGCTTTCTCCCGCGGGCGATAGGGGTCCGGCAGGTCGTCGTTGCCGCATTGGCTGCGTTCGTATGTGCGGGTACGGCGCATGCTGCCGCCAGCCGCGCGGTACAGAACCGCGCCACGGCCCGCCGAGCAGCGGTGGCGTCTTCGATTCTGCGAGCGTCGCTGCCCGCGAGCGCGCGCATCGCGGTCTACACCTACGAGCCGACGATGTATCTGCTGAGCGGACTGCAGTCGGCGGAGCCCTTCGAGTATACGCTCTTCGTTCTCCCTGAGTCGCTGACGCCGAGCTCACGGCTTCGCCAACAGGCCATGATCGAGGAGTACTACGCGGCCTATTCCGGGGCTTCGGCGCTGGTCGTTGACACGCCGTTTCGCGACGCGACCGTTCGCAGCATCGTGCGCGACCAGTTTAGCGAGATCTGCAGGGGCGCCGTCGCTCCCTGGAGGCTCTATCTGCGGCGCGAGCTGGCGTCACGCGCCGCCTGCAACGCCGGCGCGCCATAACGGCGCGATGCGGGTCAGCGCGGGAAACCGGCGGCTTCGGCAAGCTTGACCGCGGCGGCGCTTGCGGCCGGCATGGACCAGCCGGCATAGCCGATCACCAGGCCGTTGTCGGGGGGATGCTCGCGATGAAAACTCGAGAGCGGCGGAGCGATCACCCCGTGCCGTTCGGCCCGTCGTGAAACGGCAGCTGCGTCGAGGCCAGGTGGGAGGATCGCGACGAAGTGCAGACCCGTGCGCGTATCGCGAATGGCAGTTGCATCACCTAGGCGATGCACGAGCTCGGCGGCCGTATGCCGGCGGCGCTCGTCGTAAAGTCGTCGCATCGCCGCGACGTGGCGGCCGAAACGGCCGCTCGCCATGAAACCTGCCAAGGTCTGCTGCAATAGGGTGCTGGGCTGCGCTCCGGTAACGGTGTGTGCGGCGGCAAACGGCTCGCGCAGAACGCGTGGAACCACGACGTACGCGATCCGCAATGCGGGCGAAAGGACTTTGCTGAACGTTCCCACGTAGAGGACGCGTGCCGCGTCGTCCAAGCTGTAAAGCGCCGGCTGAGGGTTCCCGGTATAATTGAACTCGCTGTCGTAGTCGTCTTCGACGATCCAAGCATTTCGCCGCAACGCCCACTCCAGCAGCGCGAAGCGGCGAGGCAGCGACAAGACGGCGCCGGTCGGATATTGATGTGAAGGCGTTGTCATTGCGAGCCGTACGTCGCGGGCTGCAATCGTCGAGACGTCGATGCCTTCGCCGTCCACGCGAGCGAAGCCGAGCCGGGCGCCGGCTGCTTCGAGCACTGCCCGCGCGTTCGGATAGCCGGGATCTTCGACGACGACGCGATCGCGCGGCCGCACGAGAACGCGCGCGATCAGCGCGAAGGCCGCCTGCGCGCCGCCCGTGATGAAGACGCGATCGGGCGTGCACGCGACGCCTCGGGTTTGCCGAATTCGCGAACAAATCGCCTCGCGCAACTGCGCATCGCCGGCCGCTTCGGGATAGTCCAGGGCGTCGGCGTTCCAGGCGCGCGATGCCAGCGCGCGCCGAAAGTGAGCGGAGGGAAAGCGGTCCAGGGCGGGGATGCCGGGCCGAAACGGCAGATTTGCGCGAAGGTTCTCGGCGGCCGCCCGCGCGGCCGCGTCGCGGGCCGCCGCCGGGCTCGGCACGACGGCGAACTCGGGCTCGCGCGGCTGCGACGGACGCGCGCGCTCGTGGAGCGCTCGAGCGACGAACGTTCCCACGCCGCGGACGGTGTGCAGGAAGCCCTCGGCATGCAGTTGCGCGAGAGCATTGACGACGGTGTTGCGCGACACGCCGAAGTGCGTCTGCAGCTCGCGGCTCGAAAGAATGCGTTCGCCGGCGCGCAGGCGGCCGGTCAGAATCGCGGAGCGCAGGCCGTCCTCCAATTGCCGTTGCAGCGTGACTTGCGACGACCGGTCGAGCGCAATGCCGCGGTCCTTCATGTGGGCTACGGCGTGCCGGTACCCGCAACGAGCGCGTGCAGCGCGGATTCGCCGGCTTGCGCGGCGGCTGCGAGCGTCCGGTACGTATGCTCTTCGGCGGGCGTCGGCGCTGCGTACGCGGCGTCGAGCTCGTTGAGCAGGAACCCGAGCTGCTCGCGGATCTTGACCGGAACGAGCACGTCGGCTTCGCTGGAATGAACGTCGAACTGCACGAGGTCGTCGATCTCGCGCTGCAGCGCGGCGCGGCGTTGAGCGGGTAAGCTCGGGAGCGCGGCGTTCGCTTGGGCGACCGCGTGGTCCAGGGAGTCGATCGTATCGCGAATGCTCAGGCCCAGCGCCAAACGCGCCTCGAGCTCGCCCGGTTTGGGTTGCGCTCGCGGATCTAGGCGCACCGTCAGCGGCGCCCGCACGACGCTTTCGCCGTAGCGAAGCTCGACGGTATACGAGCCGGGCAGAATCGTCGGTCCGTCGCCCGCGTCGGGAAAGTCGTCGGTGCCGAGCGTGTGAAATCCCGGCGCGTCGTAGGCCGGCGGGTAGCGCAGATCCCACTGGAACGCATTGGTGCCGGGTTGCACGCCCGTAAGCCGTGCGAGATCGCGCGCGCGGCGTTGCGCGGCGTCGATGCTCGCGCGCTGGGGATATGTCAAGGCCGGTTCGTGCTTCGCTTTGAGATGCAGCGCGAACGAACGTATCGTAGCGCCTCGATCGTCCACGAAGGACAACGTCGCCGGCGTGGTTCCGTCGTACGACGGAGGCAGGTTGAAGAAGACCGTCGCTCCGTACTGTGGATTCTCACCGTCGTTGGGGCCGCCCAGGCCGCCGCTGCCGTACGAAAGCGTCATCCACGCGGTTTCGGGCGCGAACAGGGCAAGCCGATCCGCAGACAGGTCCGGGTCGCGTGCCAGCTGTTCCAGCAGTGCGAGGTTGTCGAGAATCCAAAACGCGCGGCCGTGGGTGGCCGCGACGAGCTCGCCCTCGCGCGCGTCGACCGCGAGATCGCGGACTTGAACGCCGGGAAGATCGAGCGTCAAGGGTTGCCAGCGCGCGCCGTCGTCGAAGCTGACGTAGACGGTGCTGCGCGTTCCCGCAAAGAGCAGCCGCGGCTCGCGTGGATCTTGGCGCACCACGAAGACGTACTGGTCGCCGGGTAAGCCCGTAACGATCGGCGTCCAATGCGCGCCAAAATCGACGGTTTTGAGGACGTAAGGCCGGTAGTCGTCGGAGGTGTAGCACGACGCCGTCAGGTACGCGATCCGTTTGCCGGCGTGCGACGGCTCGATCGACGTGATCTCGGCCCACTTGGGAAGCGCCGGCGGGGTGACGTCGGTCCAATGCGCGCCGTGGTCGGCCGTAACGTGCACGAGTCCGTCCGAAGACCCGGCCCAAAGCAGATTCGCGTCGAGCGGCGAGACGGCTAACGCCGAGACGTCCGGGTAGATTTCGGCGCCGCTCTGATCGAGATCGACGGGACCGCCGCTGGGGCCTTCGGTCGCGGGATCGTTCCGCGTCAGGTCGGGACTGATGATCGTCCAGGTGTGACCGCGATCGGTGCTCGAGAAGACGACTTGTGCGGCCAGCAGCAGCTCGTTTGGATCGGCGGGGGAGAAGAAGACCGGATGCGTCCATCCGAAGCGGTACTTCTGATCCATCGCCGACGCTCCGGAGATGTAACGCGGCCACGGGCTCACGTTTTTCTCCTCGCCGTCGTCGCGGCGCAAGCTCACGAACGTGCTGAAGTAACCGCTTCCGAACGTGACGTTGGGGTTTCCAGGCTCGGGCGCGACGAAGGTGCTCTCACCGAGCGCGACGGCGTGCCAGGCGCCGGGGGGAATGCTGCCGCCCAGCGACGCGCTGGGTCCTTCGAACGCGCCTTCGTCTTGCTGCGCACCGTAGACGTGAAACGGAAACTGGTCGTCGAGTGCGACGTGATAGTACTGTCCGGTGGGCTGGTCGTTCTCGCTGCTCCAATGTTCGCCGCCGTCGATCGAAACCGTCGCTCCGGCATCGTCACCTTCGAGTAGAACGTTCGGATGGCGCGGGTCGATCCACAAGACGTGGTTGTCGCTGGCCGGCGAGATCGTGTTCCAGGTCTTTCCGCCGTCGACGCTCTTGTAAACGCCGTCGACCTCGGGCACGTAGACGACGTTGGGGTTGGCGGGGTCGACGAAGATCTTCATGTAGTAGAAGGCGCGTTGCCGGAGTTTCCATTCGCGATTGACGTGCTGCCAGGTCGCGCCACCGTCGGTCGAGCGGAAGACGCCGCCGTCGTGAGCCTGAACGATCGCGTAGACGACGTGCGGATCGCTGGGCGAAACTGCGACCCCGATTTTGCCCAGGGTGCCGGCAGCGAAGCCGCGGTTGGAGGAGATCGGGGCCCAATGCGCGCCGCCGTCGATCGTTTTGTAGACACCGCTGCCGGGGCCGCCGCTGACCAGCTTCCACGGATAGCGCTGCGCTTGCCACATTGCGGCATAGAGGACGCTCGGGCGATGCACGTCCATCACCAAGTCGATCGCGCCGGTGCCGTTATCGACGAAGAGTACTTTCCGCCAGGTCTTTCCGCCGTCGGTCGTCTTGTAGACGCCGCAGTCCGGATTGGGAGCGAAAACGTGACCGAGCGTGGCCGCGTAGACCACGTTGGGGTCGTTCGGATCGACGACGATCTTCGCAGTCACGCGCGTCTCCCGCAGTCCGGCGTACGACCACGTCTCCCCCGCGTCGGTAGTTTTGTACAGCCCGTCGCCGGTGTCGACGTCGCTGCGGATGTCCGGCTCGCCGGTTCCCGCATACACGATCTTCGGATTCGACGGTGCGACCGCGAGCGCGCCGATCGAGTCGGCGATCCCCGGGATCTTGCCGTCGCTGACGTTCGTCCAATCCTGACCGTCGTCGCTGCTGCGCCAAATCCCGCCCTGCACCGAGCCCATGTAGAAGACGTCCGGATTGCCCGGTGCGCCGGCGACCGCGACGACGCGGCCGGCGATGTAGGGCCCTATGCTACGCCAGTGCAGTTTCGCGGCGAGCTGCAGCGCGGGCGAGGGCGCACCGGTCGCTCGCGAGCCCAACGGCGCGATCGCGAGCAGCGCGCAGAGAAGGAGAACGGTCGTACGCATGACCGGGGTTTTCCGTCGCGCGTGGTGCGCCGCCTGTCGTGCGGATTCGTACCGCAGATCGACGCGGCGACGAGCCGGCCGCGGGCGACCAGCGCTCGAGGTCGACCGGCTCGTGCCAAGCCCGCCATGCCGACGTAGGCCCTGACCCGGGACGGTTCTCGGCTTACGCTTCCTGCGACGCGGCGGTGTTGGAACGCGCGCCGGTGAATCGTGCAACGATGGATGTGAAAAGAGCACCGGGCGGCAGCTACGCGCTGGCCGCCGACGTGACCGTTTCGCGGATGGGTTACGGCGCGATGCAGCTCGCGGGACCCCACGTCTTCGGGCCACCTGCCGATCGCAACGCCGCGGTCGCCGTTCTGCGCGAAGCGGTTGCGCTCGGCGTCACGCATATCGACACCAGCGATTATTACGGCCCGCACGTCACCAATCAAATCATCAAGGAGGCGCTGCATCCGTATCCCGCCGATCTGCGGATCGTGACGAAGGTTGGCGCGCGACGCGACGAGCGCGGCGGCTGGCCGGCCGCGCGCAGCCCGCAGGAGCTGCGGTCGGCGGTTCACGACAACCTCCGCAACCTCGGGCTCGACGTTCTCGACGTCGTCAACCTGCGCGTGGGCGGATTGGATCGTCCCGAGCCTGACTCGATCGCCGAAGCGTTTGGCGCTCTTGCAGCGATGCAGCGCGAAGGGCTCATCCGGCATCTCGGCGTGAGTACGGTTAGCGCCGAGCAAGTCGCGGAAGCGCAAAGCATCGCGCCGGTCGTCTGCGTGCAGAATTATTACAACGTCGCGCACCGCCGGGACGACCCGCTGATCGATTCGCTCGCGGCGCAAGGCATTGCCTACGTGCCGTACTTTCCGTTAGGCGGATTCACGCCGCTGCAATCGCAGACGCTGAATGCCGTTGCTCAACGGCGGGGCGCCGCGCCCTATGCCGTCGCGATTGCGTGGCTGCTGCGGCGATCGCCCAACGTGCTGATGATTCCCGGAACCTCGTCGGTCGCCCACCTTCGCGAAAACGTTGCCGCCGCCGGACTGACGTTGTCGGCGGACGATATTCGGGAGCTCGACGGCATCGCCGGTTAGGGCTGCGGGCGAACCGCTATCCCCGTGACCTCGTAGCGGGCGCCGAAGAGAAGGTTCGAAGCTCCGATGAAGGCGCGGGCCGGATAGTTCTTCCGAAAGTACGTCGCGTACACGCGATTGAACGCGCCGTAGTCGCTTAAGTTCGTGCAGAAGACTTGCACGGAGACGACGTCGTCCATCGTCATGCCCGCGCGTTCGACGACGCGCTTGACGTTGTCCATGACCGCGCGGGCCTCTTGCGTCAGGGTGAACGTGTTCTTCATGCCCGGGCTAACGCCAGTCGTCCCGGCAATGTACAGTACGTTGCCAACCAAGACGCCGCTGGAAAACGGGAGGTGGTTGCGCGCGGCCACGGGCGAGGTCAGATACGTGCGTCCGGTACTCTGCGCGCACGCCGGGCCGGCAATGGACGATGCAACCAAGAGTGCGATCAGGAACCTTCGCATCGTGAAAAAATCTCCTTCGGGATCGAGCGGTCCGGGGGCGGCGCGCTTAGTGCCGAGTGACGTTCTTACAGGGTCCGGTTACACCGTCAAACGCGTTGGCCTCTACGGTAACGAAGGACTTGGGGGCGCACGTTATCGACTGCCGTTGGCAACCGTCCCAGGAGACGACGTTTTGCGTGCCGCCGGCGGAGACCGAAACGGGCACCGGCGCGCAGTTGGGAGCCTGGCCGGTGCCGCCGCCTAGCGTTACGCCGCCGTCCGTGCTCTTCACGATGACGACGCCGGAATAATCGGAAGCCAGGCAGTTAATGGTGGCGATATCCTCGGCATCGACGGAGCAATCGGCCGGGGCGCTGGCGGTCACTTTCGGGCCGAGAGCGTGCCCTGCATGAAAGACGAAGCACGGCGCTTGTTTATTATCACCGCATCCGCTGGGTCCGTAGTCGAAGAGTAGCGACGACGGACCGCCCGTGGCCGTTGCGACCAGAGCGCCCGCGCTCTTGGCGAACGTAATGGCCGGCGCATCCTGGGCCGGCGCGGGTCCCGTGCCGGCGAGCACCAGCGCTGCGATGGCGAAAGATGAGGCGATCGCTACCGGCGGCTTCATGAGCGCCGATTCAACGCAGAAGGACAGGCTACTGCTTGCGCCCGCGGGCCCGGACGCGGCAACTGCCGGGCCCGTTTTGGGCGCTAGCACTCTCTTGACAAGACTGCCAGTTTGGCTAAAATTGCTCCTGTATAGAGTGACTCTGCCCCGTCCGAAAGGAGGAACCTACCCCAATGGGCGCTCTTGTACGTAACGGCTATCCTGGCGCCGGCATGGCCCAGCGCTCCCCTCTCCAAGGCCTCTTTGGCTTTGACCCCTTTCAAGCGGTGGTCGCCAACTGGGATTACGGTTTCGAAGTGACGCGTACCGAAAGCGGCTACGTGGTCGAAGTCCCGGTCCCGGGCTTCAACTCCTCGAACGTCGAGATCACGCTCAAAGACGGCATCGTCTCGGTCAACGGGAAAAACGAGCGGCGCTCTTTCTCGCGTTCGTTCACGGTTCCCGAGGACGTCGATCCGGAGAAAATCTCGGCGACCGTTGCCGACGGAATGTTGACCATCACGTTGGAACGGCATCCCGCGGCGCAGCCCAAACGCATCAGCGTCAACTAAAGGTTCGGAGCTTCCGATGATCGCTACGCGCCCAGTGAGGGCTCTGCTCGAAGTCACCCCGCACGTCGACTGGGTAAGATACTACCGGTTTTCGCCGCCGTCAAGCAACTGAAGCGCCATCTGCGGGGTAACAAGCGAACGCAGAAGTAAAGCCGGCGGTGACTCGCCGGCTTTACCTTTGCGCGAAACTGATGGGTCCAGGGCTAGCTAGTAGCTGGCTAGCTAGCTAACTGCATCCGCTGGTCGCGCCGCAGCTGTCGCATTTTTCGCACGCGCCGTTGCGCACCATGGTGAGCTGGCCGCACTCCGAGCACGCATTGCCCGTGTAGCCCTTAGCCTTGGCGGCGACGATCGCTTCGGTCTTCGAGAGCGTCGCGGTAGCGGTACCTCGCGCTGCCGACGAGGAGGGAGAAGACGGCGGCAGCGCAACCGAGGCGACCGGAGCGCTGGTGCGCGGCGGTTCCTGTCCCGGGTGTAAGTGCGTGCTGATCGGATGCAGCTTTTCCGCAACGCCGGCAGGCCGAACGTTGGTCGAGCCCTCTTCCTCGGCGATGTAGTCGCTTTCGGGTTCGGGTCCCATCGCGTCCATCTCCATCGACGGCTGCACGTGGGCCAGGTCGTAACGGCCGAGGTAACTGACGGCGAGCTCGCGGAAGATGTAGTCCAGGATCGAGGTCGCCATCTTGATGTAGTCGTGACCGACGACCGGACCGTTGGGCTCGAAGCGCGTGAAGGTGAACGCTTCGACGAACTCTTCCAGCGGAACGCCGTGTTGTAAGCCCAGCGAGATCGCGATCGCGAAGTTATTCATCAACGAGCGGAAGGCCGCGCCTTCCTTGTGCATGTCGATGAAGATTTCGCCGAGCTGGCCGCCTTCGTACTCGCCGGTCCGGAGATAGACCTTGTGACCCGCGATCGTCGCCTTTTGCGTGTATCCGCTCCGGCGTTGCGGCATCGGCCGCCGCTTGGCGATGTAGCGATAGACGATTTTCTCCGCGATCTGAAGCGGCGTCGTGAACGGCTGCACTGCAGCAGGCTGCTCGTCGGTGACTTCGCCGCCGAGGTCGTAGCTCGCTGCGAGGGGCTGCGAGAGTTTCGAGCCGTCGCGGTAGAGCGCGACGGCCTTGATCATGCGCTCCCAGCTGTAGCGGTAGGCATGCTTCACTTCGTCGATGCTCGCCGTCTGCGGCAGATTTACGGTCTTGGAAATTGCGCCGCTGACGAACGGCTGAGCCGCCGCCATCATATCGACGTGCGCCAGCGGACGGATATAGCGCGAGCCGTATCGGCCGCAGGGCGTAGCACAGTCGAAGACCGGCAAATGCTCGTCCTTGAGATATGGCGCACCTTCGACCGTCATGCGGCCGCAGATGTGCGCCGAGGCCTCTTCGATCTGCTGGGTGCTGAAGCTAAGCCCGTCGCGCAGGATAGAGAAGGAGAAGTCGTTGAGCTGCTCCTCGGTGAGCCCCAGTTTCTCTTTGCAGAACTCCTCGCCCAAGACGAACTTGTTGAAGACGAATGGGAGTTCGAACGCACCCGGCAGCACCGCCTCGAGCTTGCTCAGCGCTTCGTCGTCGAAGCCTTTGGCCTTAAGCGTCGCTCGATTGATGTGCGGCGCCTCTTCCAGCGTTCCCGTGCCTTTGGCATAGGTCTCGATCGACTTGATCTGTTCTTCGGAATAGCC
The DNA here is from genome assembly GCA_035502675.1 of Candidatus Acidiferrales bacterium. GTDB lineage: Bacteria > Vulcanimicrobiota > Vulcanimicrobiia > Vulcanimicrobiales > Vulcanimicrobiaceae > DATJUC01. Next base: position 10,614 of record DATJUC010000039.1, read on the forward strand.
GAGCCGGTGCAGGGCCGCATCCACCGACTGATTGACGATCTTGAAATATCCGCCGCCCGCGAGCTTCTTGAACTTCACTAGAGCGAAGTCGGGCTCAATTCCGGTCGTGTCGCAGTCCATAACGAGGCCGATGGTGTTGTGCGAAATGAACCCGTTGGCAATGTAGGTAACGTTGGCCGGCACGGATAGATCGTATGTAAGCTGTTCGCCGCCGTCTTCGTTGGCGGCCACGGCGTCGTAGTAGAACTCGAGCGCACACGCGATTTGAGGATCGCCGCTGCGTTCGAGCAGAGTCGCGGCGATGTTGCTGGAAACCGCCCCCGGATCCCGTCTGCGAGCGTTGTGTAGCGTGTGCCTGGGCAATGCGCCCGAACGGACTAGTTCCTTGAACTGCGTCTCTCCGATGAAGATATTGTCGCGCTTGCGTCCTTGCCATTCTCCGTTGTGAACGACGGCATCGCGCTTGCGTGAGCCAATAAACCCGACCGACTTTAAGAACGCATCGCAATACGACATATTGAGCAGCCGCGTGCAGTGGATCTCGCGGCACCCCCAGCCTGAAATGTCGACCTTCGTCGTGGTCGGGAGCCCGAGGAGCAGCAACAGTACTTTGATTTCTTGACTGAAGCTCTCGGCGCCCGTGCTCCATGAGGGTACGCGGTTATTGACGGTTCCGTCAGCTTCGAAGAGACCGCGGCAAAAGGCACCGTAGACAACTGGATCGTTGGTGGCTAAGATCGCGTCCGGAACGTGCGGGACGTACCCCTTGCCAGTGTGATTCACATGCGGCGGAAGTTTCTTGAAGCCGCACGCCTCCCACCAGAGTCCCAGGTTGATGCTCGAAATCGAAACTTCGGTATAACCGGTCCTCTGCGCGACGCCGGCTTGGATGTTGAAGAGTTCGCGCGCCAAGTGTTGCAATCTGGCAACGACGTCCTGGTCGCCCTGAGCGACGCAGAAGCGCAAGCCCTCGCTATGGAGCGAGCCGTCACCCATGAAGTATCCGACCAGTTCCGCGAGTTCCGGAGTCACCGTCCTGGGTGCGACGGTCGTAGAACCGGGCGTCTGGTACTCTTCGCTCAAATCGGGCAGCCGAACGGTCTGCGGTTCACCGGCGAACGTGCCCATCGAAAGGGCTACGACGTCCTCGCTCGTCACCTCCGCCATACGCTTCCAGACCATATCACCGCTGGCCGGGTCGACGACCTTGACGCGATGCGTGGGCGTACCCTGAATTACGTAGCCGCTCTTCGTACGGATTCGACGCGTCGGCTCGATGCCGTTGACGAAGAACTGCGTCGC
>DATJUC010000040.1:0-5713 GCA_035502675.1 Candidatus Acidiferrales bacterium
GGTGCGGTTTGGAAGTAGATTTCGCCGGTGGAGTTGACCGGCTCACCGGTCTCCTCGCCAACGATCGTTGCCAGATCGTAATCCTTGGCCGCCACCGCGCAGGACATTGCCGACGAAAACGTTCCGGTCGAAATCAACAGATAGACCGGACCGCGGTAGCGGATCGGCAGCGGTCCCGGAACGATAAGACCTTGATTCGGATCGCCGCCGTACGTGATAACCGTGCCGTTCGGCGCGTTCCATGCCTGCTCGCCGTAGATATCGACGTACTTCTTCTCGCCGTACTCGCGCTTGAGGCGATCGCACGCCTTTTCGATCGACGCCCCGAACTGCTTGAACGGTTTGCTCTGCGCGTACTGCCAAAGCTGGTCGTTGAGATCGCTGTCGCCGCCGCCGTTGCGGCGGATGTCGATGACCAGCGCGCGAACCGGCTGTTGCCGGATCGCTTCGAACGTCTGCTGGAGAAACGCCTTGAAGCGGTCCAGATCCTCGCAGCTGCGGTAGTCGAGATAACCCACCGTGCCGCCACGCAGCGTCGAGTAGGTGTACGGATCCGCCTTGACGCCGCGTGTCGGCAGCGTTTTCGGAATCGTCGCCTGCGCGACGCTGCCGTTAGCGCCCATCCAGCGCACGTCGTACGCGGGGCGATCGCCGAAGAGTGCGATCGCCGTCCACGCACCGGCCATACTGACGCGCTCGCGATGCAGCGCTGGCGTCTGTCCGCCGAACGCGGCCAGCGTCGTTACGCGAAAACGGTCCGCCGGGACGCCCTCGACGGAGACGAGTTTGCTGCCGATGGGAACGGTCTTGGTGCGATCGCCGACCACGATCAGGGCGTCGTCGCCGGCGGCGAGGGCGAAGCGCAGCGGAAAGAGCCGCGGCGCGGCGTTGAGCGGCTGCGGAAAGAGCAGGCCCACGTGTCCGTCGTTGAGCGCGCCGAGCACCGGTGCGATCCCCAGCCACGCTTCGCGCGTGCCCATCGGCGCCGTCATCGACGTGCGCGCGCTGCGATAGAGTTGCTCGACGGTCGTGCGATCGGAACTGCGGAACGGCTGCACGCCGACGTCGATCAGTGCTTGCCAAATCGCATCGAGATCGCTCCGGACGGCTTCCGGCGGAAAGGTCGGTTCGGCGGTTGGTGCGGCGCCGAGCAGCGGCAGGGCGGCCAACGCCGACGCCGTTGCCAGCAACTCGCGGCGCGTGACGCGCATCATGCGTCCAGAGCGCGCGGCGCCGGATAGCGCCACGCCAAGTATCCGAAAAGCAGCAGCATCGCGGGCAGCATGAAGTAACTCGCCTCGGTTCCGAGCGGGCCGCCGTTGACCCACGCCGGCCCCGGAAACGAGGCGTGCAAGAGCGTTCCGACCGGCTGATTGCCGCCGTTGCGGGTGCCGATGACGAAGAACTGCATGAAGTCGAACGCGCAATGAAATCCCACCGCCAGCCAGAGCGAGCCGGTGCGCTGCAGCGCGAAACAGAGCAGCAGCCCGAGCGCCATGATGTTGAAGATGTCGATGAAGTTCTCGTGCGCCTTGGTTAAGTGCAGGCCGCCGAAGACCAGCGTCGAGACGACGGCGGCCGGCCAAAATCCCATGCCGCGCGCCATCGATTGCAGAAAGTAGCCGCGGAACCAGTATTCTTCGGCGATGCCGACCAGGACCATCAGCCCCGCCCAGAGCAGCGGCTGCACGATCCACTGCGTTCCCGAAAGGGCGAAGCCGGTGATGACGAAACCGCCGGCCGCGTACATGAGCACGCCTACCAACGCCGCCAGCACGACGCCGGTCGCGATGCCTTCCCAGAACGTGCGGCGGAACGCCTCGCGCAGCGGCAGCCCGTAACCGTCGATGCGCCGGTGCTCCAGCACCGCACAGAGCGCGGTCGAAAGCACGACCGCGATGAAGATCGAGACCTCGTTGCAGAGCATCGCCGCGGCGTTGAGGGTGGTGACGTCGACGTGGAATACGCCGGCCAGCAGCGGGCTCAGGTAGCCTTCGAACACGAGGACGAGACCCAACGAGAGCACCAAGAAGCCGGCGGCGCGCCATCCCGCGCGCACGCCGTTGCTGCCCTTGAAGATCACCACGGCTACGAAACCGGCGTCCAGCCCAGTTTCTTGAGCGCGCCGCGCGCTTCGGCGATCGCGTATTCGCCGATCGGTCCGTCGACCAGCATCGTGAAGTGGCCCATCTTGCGCCGCGCGACCGCGTGCTTCTTACCGTAGAGGTGCAGCACGATCGACGGATCGCTCAGCAGCGCCGGAATGCCGGCGAGATGGTCGCCCTTGCCGTCGCCCAGGATGTTCATCATGATCGCGTTGCTGAACAGGCGCGGCGGCGAGAGCGGCAGATCGCAGATCGCGCGCACGTGCTGCTCGTATTGCGAGCACGGCGTCACGTCGATGGTGTAGTGGCCGCTGTTGTGCGGACGCGGCGCGATCTCGTTGACCAGCAGCTCGTCCTCGTTGGTCAAGAAGAACTCGACGCAATAGGTTCCGACGATGCCGAGCTTCCGGCCGATCGACTCGGCCATCGAGGCGGCGCGCGCCGAGACTTTCTTTTCGACGCGGGCCGGCGCAATCGACATCGTGAGAATGCCGGCGTCGTGGACGTTCTCGGTCGCCGGGTAGGTGACGATCTCGTCCTTGCTGTTGCGCGTCGCGACGACGCTGAGCTCCTTGGTGAAAAAGACCAGCCGCTCGAAGATCAGCGTTACGCCCTTGGCGGCCGCAAACGCCGCTTTGGCTTCCGCCAAGGTCGTCGCGCGCCACTGGCCCTTGCCGTCGTAACCGCCGCGGTTGGTCTTGAGCACGGCCGGGAAGCCGACCGTCATCGCCGCGTGCGAGAGATCGTCGATCCGGTCGATCTGCGCGTAATCGGCGGTCGGTAAACCGCATTCGCGCACGAAATTTTTCTCGAGGATGCGGTTCTGGGTGATGCGCAGCACGTGGCTGGCAGGCGTGACCGCGAAGTTGAGCTGCTCGAGATGCTCGACCGAGGCGATCGCGATGTTCTCGAACTCGTAGGTGACGACGTCGGTGCGCCGGCCGAGCTCCTCGATCCTCGCGATGTCGTCGTAGGACGCGAGGATTTGCTCGTCGGCGACTTGTCCGCACGGCGAGTGTTCTTGCGGATCGAGCACGATCACGTGGTAGCCCATGCGCTTGGCGTCGAGCGTCAGCATGCGCCCGAGCTGGCCGCCGCCGATCACGCCGATCGAGCGCACGGTCTTGCCGGGAACGATCATTGCGGCGTGCTGTCGACGGCGGCGGCGTGCATCTCGCGCACGTACCGTTCGAGGTGGCGCGCGACCGCCCCGTCGTCCAGCGCGACGATCCGCGCGGCGAACAGCGCCGCGTTGACGGCGCCGCCGATCGCCATGGTCGCGACCGGCACGCCGGGCGGCATTTGCGCGATCGACAGCAAGGAGTCGATGCCGTTGAGCGCTTTCGATTGCACCGGCACGCCGATGACCGGCAGCGCCGTCTTCGACGCCGTCATGCCGGGCAGGTGCGCGGCGCCGCCGGCGGCGGCGATGATGACGCGCAGCCCGCGCGACGCGGCGGTCTGCGCGTACTCGAACATCTCGTCGGGCATGCGATGCGCCGAAACGACGCGCATTTCGCAGGGAATTTCGAGCCGGTCGAGCGTTTCGCGCGCGGGAACGAGCGCTTCCCAGTCGGAGCGGCTGCCCATGATGATGCCGACGACGGCCGGTCCCGCGCCTGCTTGCGTCATGGCGTGGCGGTTCGCTCAGACGGAGAGGTTGTCATGCCGGATGGGGTAAACGCCGGGTGCCTATGGCGCGCTTTCTGATGGGCATCAACTACTGGCCGGCGAGCAGCGCGATGTACGCCTGGGAGCGTTTCGATCTCGACGAGATTCGCAACGACATGGCGCGCATCGAAAGCCTCGGCTTCGACCTGGTCCGCTTCTTCCTGTCGTGGGAGGCGTTCCAGCCCGAATCCAACCGGATGGATCACGCCGCGCTGACGCATTTCGTCGCGATGATGGACGCGATCGAAGACGCCGGGCTGCTGGCGATGCCGACGCTGTTTTGCGGCCACATGAGCGGCTGCAACTGGCTGCCGCGCTGGGTGCTCTCGCCGGACGTGCCGCACGGCCGCTTTCGAACCATGACCCACGGCGAATCCTCGCCCTACGGTGCCGGCGATCTCTACGCCGATCAGTTTTTGCTCGACGCGCAGGAATCGCTCGCGCGCCGCGTCGGCGAATCCGTCGCCGATCATCCGGCGCTCTACTGCTGGGATCTCGGCAACGAGTTCTCCAACGTGCGCGAGCCGCGCACGCCCGACGACGCCGCAGCGTGGAGCGCCCGCTTGACCCTGGCCCTGGCTGAAGCCTCGGGCGCGCCCTCGACCGGCGGCATGCACGGCGAAGATTTGGAGCGCGACCGCGGGATCCGCCCGTCCAGCATCGCGCATCCGTGGGAGTTCGCGTCGATGCACGGCTATCCGGTCTACAGCGCGTTCGCGCGTAACCGCCGCGATCCCGACGTGGTCCCATTTTTGATGCAACTCGAAGCGTCGTGCTCGGGCAAAGCGGTGCTCTTCACCGAGCTCGGCAATCCGACGTGTCCGCCGGGAACGGTCTCGCCCTACGACCGCGTGCCGCTGCCGGGCGAAGCGCCGCCTGCCGGGAACGCCCCGCCCAACGCGGCTCCGTATGCGTGTTTGACCGAGGACGAGATGGCCGACTACGCCTACGCCGCGATCGACCGGCTGCACGCGCGCGGCGCGCTCGGCGCGCTGTGGTGGTGTTGGGCCGATTACGCCGCGTCGCTCGCGCACGTGCCGCCGTTCGATCGCGCGCCGCACGAGATGCATTTCGGCATCGTGCGCGCCGACGGCACGTTCAAGCCGGTCGCGCACGCGCTGCAGCGCATCGCCCGCCAGCAGCGCAGCGTCGCCGCACCGCCGTCGTATTCGCCGATCGCCGGCGAGCAAGATTACTATGCGTCGCTGCCGCGCGGCATCTTCACCGGCTACGAGCGTTACTGTGCCCACTACCGCGACTGACCGCCGCAGCCTGATCGTCACCGGCGCGAGTTCGGGGATCGGGCGCGCGCTGGCGCTCGCGGCCGCGCGCGACGGTTACGGCGTCACGGCGGTCGCACGCCGCGCCGATCGGCTCGAAAGCTTGGCCTCGGAGATCCGCGCAAACGGCGGCGCGTGCGCGACGCTGGCGATCGACGTGCGCGCCGCCGACGCGCCGTCGCGGATCGTGACAGCCGCGATGCAGGCGTTCGGGCGAATCGACGTGCTCGTCAACAACGCCGGCGGCGGCGCGTTCGGGCGGCTGCTCGAGCAGACCGACGCGCAGATCGACGCCCAGGTGCAAGCGCACGTCCTCGCTCCGCTGCGGCTCGCGCGCGCCGCGCTGCCGGAGTTGCGCCGCTCGCACGGCGTGCTGGTTTTGGTCGGCTCCGGCATCGCCCGCGTTCCGGTGCCCAACTACGGCGCCTACGCGCTCGCCAAAGGCGCGATCCGCGCGGCCGCGACGCAGCTGCGCCGCGAGCTGAAAGCCGACGGCGTGGCGGTGACGTATCTCGATCCCGGGCTGGTGGCGACCGAGTTTCACGAGGCGATGGGCGTCGAGCGCGCCCGGGAGATTCCGGCCGCCCCGCCGGAACGCGTCGCGCGCAATCTGCTGCGCGCGATTCGGCACCGCGCGGCCACCGCGCACGGCACGCC
>DATJUC010000041.1:0-5984 GCA_035502675.1 Candidatus Acidiferrales bacterium
ACGGCTTCGAGTCGGCGGGCGACATCTCGGAAGAGACCATCGACGCGCAGCGCCAGGTTCCGATCGCCATGCGTAACGCGCTGCTCTATGGCGGGCTCGCGTCGTTCGTGCTGGTCGCCGGCTTGCTGCTGGCAACGCCGGCCGGCGGCGTCGCGAGCGTGATCGGCGGCGGCATCGCGTCGGTGCTCGGGCAGTTGCCGGCGTGGCTGCAGCAGTTCTTCCTGGTGATGGTCATCGTCGCGTTCTTCAGCTGCGGCACCGCGGTGCAAGGCGCCGGAGCGCGCGTCGCCTACGCACTCGCGCGCGACGGCGCGATTCCGTTCGGCAAGCAGCTGGCAACCGTCTCACCGGCACACCACACCCCCGTCAACGCGATCCTCGCCGGCGCGATCGTGCCCTTCGCGTTTCTTTTGCTGGTGCTGGTCAATCCCAGCAAGCCGGTACACGTGCTGTGGTTCGACTATCCGGCCAACGTCAACGCGCTCTACGCGCTGGTGTCGTTCTCGACGTCGGGCATCTACCTCGCGTTCCTTCTGACCGTCTTGGGCGCGCTGCTGGCACGCGCGCGAGGCTGGCGGCCGAGCGGTGAGTTCACGCTCGGCCGGTGGGGCGTGCCGGTAACGATCGGCGGCGGGATCTATCTGCTCGCGATGCTGCTCGACATCGTCTGGCCGGGACCGCTTTCGGGAGCGCGCGCCGCGTTCAACTTCGGATGGATCACGCTGCTGGTCATGGCGGCAATCGTCGGTCTGGGTGCGGTTTACGACCTCGTGCGCGCGCGGTAGATCGGAAAGAGCCGGGCCGCAACCGGCGGCACGACCTCGAGCACGCGCAGCGGCGCGATCGCGCGCAACGCGCCGTCCGAGCTTTCGACGTCGTGCGCAACGGCGACGGCCGTGCCGGTCTGCAATCGCGTCATCCGGCCCCAGCTTCCACCGCCCAAGGCCCGGCCGTTGGCGTACGTGCCGTCCGTATAGTTCTCCGCGACGCACGCGATGAGATAGCGATCGCTCCCGAGCGGCGTCAGCAGGTAGACGGCGGCGTATACGGAGACGGTCCCCTGCACCGGATCGACGTCGTAGGATGTCTCGTCGACGCGCGTGGCGGTTTCGCCCTTGCGCCGCCCGCAGAACGCCGGGATCGCAATCTTGCCGCGCACGCGAAAGCGGTCGCGGTACAAAGGCCGCGGAAACGCGCCCCCGCCCAACGGATACCACGATTTGATTCGTATCCTTCCGGGTCTTACCGGGAGCGGCGGCTTCCCCGACGACGTCACGGCGATCGCTCCACCGGCCGGCAACGCGAACGTCTGAGTCAGCGGGTTGAAGCCGGCGGCGCGCTCGGAAAGGCGAAAGACGGAGGGGCCGAACAGGCTGACGGCGGTCGTGGCCGCGTAGTCGTCGCGGTTGGCCGCTCCTCGCGTGCTCGAGTAGTTCGTTTGCGACGTGTAGGTCCCGTCGGGTGCCGAATCGGCCGACCCCGTTTGGGCGAACGCTCCCGGCTGCGTTTGCACGATCGCGTACGACGACAGATCGCGCGCCGCCGCGTCCCACTTCAACCCGTACGACGGCGGGTATTCGAAAACGATGCGCCCGCTCGGGAACGTGTCGAGCGCGGTTTGCCTCCTGTGGGCGGCGACCGTCGTCGACTCGTCGGACTCGAGCACCTGCGCGACGGCGCCGCCGGCATTGGCAAAGCTCACGGTGCCCCGCCAGGATTCGTTACCGTTGACTTGCCGGATCTGCTCGCGCACGTCGTAGCGGTTCGCGCGCGCGTCTTTTGCAAACGCGACCTCGACGCTGCCGGCGTTGCCGCCGTAGGCGTCGATCGGATGCGCGGTCGGTCCCGTCCACAACTCGAGCTCGTAGCGTTCCGAGAAATCGTAGCGCACCGAGACGGGCGGCGGAAGCGCTGAGATGCCGCCGGGCAGCACGCCGGAAGCGGCGTGCGGAGCCAGCGCGCCCGCGCAGGCAGCGCATGCCGGCACGAGCGCGAAGGCCAGCCGTTTCATTGACGCAAGCCCAGCGCTTCGAGGCGCAGATGCGCCAGCGCCGGCGGCACGAACTCCAGCACGTGCATCGACGGGAACCCGGCCACGGCGTCCGCCTTCGGTTTGGCGCCGGTCGCCAGCAGCACTTCGGTTCCGACCGTCTTGGACGTCGGTCCGCCCCAGCTTCCGGTGCCGAGCAGCCCGTTGGCGTAGTTCGTGTTCGTGTAGTTCTCGACGATGCACGCAAACCAGAACTGGTTCTTCGCCAGCGACGCCATGTAGTAATCGGCCGTGTACGTGTCGACGAAGCCTTGAACCGGATCCGCGTTGAAGAACTGCTCGACAACTTGGGTTGCGGGTTGTCCCTTGCGCTTTCCGCACGAGCCGGGCATTGCCGAGGACCCGACCACCATAAAGTTATCCCTGTAGAGCGGCTTGGGCAAACCGCCCTTGCCCGGATACCAATCCTTCACTTGAACGGTCCCGGGCTTGACCGGAATCGGGCGCTTGCCCGACGAGGTCACGGCGATGGTACCGTTCGACGGCAGCGCGAAGCTTTGCGTGAGCGTGTTGAACCCCGCGGCCGGCGCCGAATACGTGTAAACCGACGGACCGAATGCGTTGACGGCGATGGTCGAGGCGGAGTTGTCTTGATTGGTCCCGCCCTTGGTGCTCGAGGACGAGTTCTGCTGCGTGTACGTGCCGTCGGCCGCCTCGTTGGTCGACACGTTTTGCGCGAAAGCGCCCTTCCCGGTTACGACCACGCCGTACGACGAGAGGTGCGCTGCCGCCGCGCTCCACGTGCGTCCGGGCTTGAGCGGAAAGTTGAACGAGTCTTGCGACTCGGGATACGTGTCGAGGCCGGTCTGCGTGAACGTACCCTGCACGAAGGAGTAGTTATCCGAAAGGATGATCTGCGCCGTTCCGCCTTCGAATTGCGGAAACGTGATGGCGCTGTTGAGGGCTTCGGTGTACTTGAGGCTCGACTTGATCGTTTCCAGAACGTCGTAGACGCCCGTCTTCTTGTCGAGCGCGAACTTGACGGTGGTCAGCCCGGTCTCTTTGGTCGTCTTCGTCTTCGGTTTGGACGTCGGGCTCGCCCACGTTTGAGTGGTCGACGTGTTGGTGTAGGGATAGGGAATCGTCACCGGAGCCGTGACCGGCGGGGTGGCCTTGGCGAACGGCGCTCCCTGGAAGTTCGGCGAGGCCGGCATCACGCCGGCACCGTGCGAAGCCAGACCGCCGGAGCACGCGGCCAGCACCAATGCCGCCGCAACAGAAAGACGTTTCATCGATTTCTCCACTTCACGAGTTTTCGCGTCAGTTGGTTTTTTGAAAGTGTCCTCGGATCGAGAGCGTTCCGGTGAACGCCTTCGAGCCGTCGTCGTGAACCAGGACGAACGCACCCGAGCTCTTTTTCAGGTCGATGGTCAGCGTTCCGACCTGGCCGAAATCGTCCGGAATCGTCGCGCCGCTGCCCGGGATGTGCGGCTGCGCAGTCACCGCCGACATCGTCTTCGCCGCGGCCGGCACGACGATGTAGATGCACCCTTGCGTGCCGTCCGAAACGCGATAGTTGCCCCAGTAGACGTCGTAGGGCGTTTTCGCGTGAGGCACCTGCGGCGGCAGCGCTCGGCGTGCGCCGGGCGGAGGAGCGCTGTACCACGTTACCTGCAGCCAGCTCGACGGCTGCTGCAGCGAAAACGATCCGTCAACGATGGAGCCGAACGCAGTCATCGCCGTCTCCCGTTTCCCGCTCTTGGGCGCCGGCGCCGTGCAGACGGGCGGAAATTGGTGTGCGACCAGCGCGTCACCGGCAACCGGAACGGTCCCCGGCGCGCCGCCCGAACTCGCGCCCGCGCAGCCCACCGACAGGACGGCAAACGCGCCGGCGACGATGAGACTCTTAATCATCGAGCGGTTTTCGACGGCCTCACTGGAAGACCCGCGTCATGACGGTGAAGTCGAACGGGCAATCTTCCCTATTGGCGGCGTACGGCTGTTCCGCATTTCACTTCTCGGGCGCGCCCGACGCGCTTTACGAGCGCCACTTGCTTTTCGACAACGCCCTCGATCCTGCCGCGGCCGACGCGCGCGAGCGTTTCGAAGCGCTGGCCCGTTCCGTGCGCGACGTGCTCTCGCAGCGTTGGGTGGCAACCAAGCGCCACTACGCCGACGTCAATCCCAAGCGCGTCTATTACTTGTCGATGGAGTACCTCATCGGCAAGTCGCTGGCCAACAACGTCGCCAATCTGCTGCTCGACCCGCTCATCGCCGAGGCCGTCGAACACAACGACATCGATTGGGTCGCGTTGCTCGAGCAAGAACCCGACGCCGGCCTGGGCAACGGCGGCCTCGGACGGCTCGCCGCTTGTTTCATGGATTCGATGGCGACGATGCAGCTGCCGGCGCTGGGATACGGCTTGCGCTACGAGTTCGGCATGTTCAAGCAGAGCTTCGTCAACGGCTGGCAGCACGAGGAGCCCGACAACTGGCTGCGTCAAACCGACCCCTGGGAGATCAAACGGCTCGATCAGACGGTCGACATTCAGTTCGGCTGCAAGTTCGAACTCGTCGACGGCGCCCTGCGAGCGATTCCGGGTCACAGCTCGACGATGCGCGGCATTCCGTACAACCGGCCGATCGTCGGCTACGGCGGCCGCAACATCAACACGCTGCGGCTGTGGGCGGCCGCGGCGCCCGACTACTTCGATCTGCGCGAGTTCAGCCTGGGCGACTTCGTCAGCGCCATGGTCGATACGCTGACCGCCGAGTCGCTGACGCGCGTCTTGTATCCCGACGACTCGACCAGCCAGGGCAAAGCGCTGCGCTTCGTTCAGGAGTACTTCTTGGTCGCGTGCTCGATCGCCGACATCGTACGGCGCTTTCGCCGGCTGGGAAACTCGTGGCACGCGCTGTCCGACAAAGTCGCGATCCAGATGAACGACACGCATCCTTCGGTCGCGGTGGCCGAGCTGATGCGCGTCCTGCTCGACGAAGCGCATCTCGGCTGGGACGAAGCGTGGGACCTCACGACCAAGACGCTGGCCTACACCAACCACACGCTGCTGCCCGAAGCGCTCGAAAAGTGGCCGGTCCACTGGTTCGAAATGCTGCTTCCGCGTCACCTGGAGATCGTCTACGAGATCAACCGCCGTCTTCTCGACGACGTCCGCCGGCGCTTTCCCGGCGACGAAGGACGCGTGCAGCGCGTCAGCCTCGTCGAAGAGGTCCCATTGCGGCAGATTCGTATGGCGAACCTCGCGATTACCGGCTCGCACAGCACCAACGGCGTCTCCGAGATTCACTCGCGCCTGCTGCGCACGACCACCGTCAAGGATCTCGCCGAGCTCTTTCCCGAGCGCTTCAACAACAAGACCAACGGGGTCACGCCGCGGCGCTGGCTGATGCTCGCCAACCCGGAACTTTCGGCGCTGGTGACCGAGGCGATCGGCGACCGCTGGAAGACCGATCTCGCCGAGCTCGAGCGGCTCCGCCCGCTGGCCGGCGATCGCAGCTTCCGCGACGCGTTCCGGCACGCCAAATACCGGGCCAAGACCCGCTTTGCGACGTGGCTTGCGACGTCGACCGGCAACGTGGTCGATCCGGCGACGATGTTCGACGCACAAATCAAACGCATTCACGAGTACAAGCGCCAGCTGCTCAACGCGCTGCGCATCGTGGTGCTCTACAACCGGCTGCGCGAGAACCCCGACTTGGAGATGCTTCCGCGCACGTTCTTCTTCGCCGGCAAGGCGGCGCCGGCGTATCAGCTTGCCAAGCTGATCGTCAAGTTCGTCAACAACGTGGCAGCCACGATCGACGCCGATCCAACGATGCAGGGCAAGATGAAAGTCCTCTTTTTGCCCGAGTACAACGTCTCGCTGGCGGAACGGCTGATTCCGGCCAGCGATCTCTCCGAACAGATCTCGACCGCGGGATACGAGGCCAGCGGAACGAGCAACATGAAATTCATGATGAACGGCGCGCTGAC
>DATJUC010000042.1:0-9285 GCA_035502675.1 Candidatus Acidiferrales bacterium
CTTGGATGACCGGGATTTCCAAGAGTCAGGTTTCGCGGTTGTGCGGCGAAATCGACGAGCGCGTTCAAGCGTTCCTCAAACCGCCCGATCGAGGGCGACTGGCCGTACTTGTGGATCGACGCGACCTACGCGAAAGTTCGAACTTCGGGACGCGTCGTTTCGGTCGCCGTAATAATAGCCGTTGGCGTCAATACCGACGGCACCCCGCGAGCTTTTAGGGCTCGCGACCGGGCCTAGTGAAGCCGAGCCGTTCTGGACGGAGTTTCTGAGAAGTCTAAGTCGGCGCGGGTTGCGTGGCGTTAATCGTTATCTCCGATTCCCATGTGGGCCTAAAGGCGGCGATCGCGGGTTTTCAAGGCGATGTGGCAGCGCTGCCGCGTGCATTTCATGCGCAACGCACTTGCGCACGCCGGCAAAGCCCAGCGCCAAATGGTCAAGGCCTTGATCAACACGGCGTTCGCGCAGGAAACCGCTGAGGCGTGCCACGCTCAATGGCGCGTCGTCGCCGACCAACTACGCGAGAAGTTTCCCAAGCTCTCGGCGATGATGGACGACGCCGAACAAGATGTCCTGGCCTTCATGGCTTTTCCCAAGGCTCACCGCAAACAACTCGCACTCACGAACCCGCTTGAGCGACTCAATGCTGAGATCAAACGACGAACCGACGTTGTCGGCATTTTACCGAACGAAGCCTCGATCGTACGACTCGTTGGGGCGTTGCTGCTCGAGCAGAACGACGAATGGAACCTGCAACGGCGCTACATGCAGCTCGAAGGACTGAACGCCGTTACCGACAATCAGACCGCCAGGTTTTCGGCGGTCATCCCCGACTGAACGCCCACCTCGCCGAGCCGCGGCTCATACACCACGGCGTGGGACACGATCCTCGCGGTTTCCGGAAGTCTGCTTGCGAGATAGCAAAATGACCCTAAAGCAGGTCGCTGTAAACGCATAGAATATGAGCGAGGCTGCAACGTTCGCAATAAACCACCAGTAGCCTTTGAATAGATCGTAAAACGCGGGAATCCATCCAAGGACGACCCATGTGCACCCCTGGAGGATAGACGGCGCGTTCGCGGCCATAAAAAGGCTAAGGTACTTCGGCCAGGTAAGGTTATCAGCGCGCTCGATAATCGACATGCAAATCAAAGTCATCGGTAGTCCTACAGCTAGGGCTATCACCGATGCAAGGAACTCAATCCATCCCCAACCTTCGCCCTCAGCGCTCGAGTGCGGGTTGACTGCCAAATAGAGCAACACGAGCCAATAAGGTAGTCCAACCAAAAACGGTATCAACAGATAGCCGTAGATTCTTGTAATCCGCGCAGGCGCCAGCGCCATTATCTGATACCCAGAACGCTGCGCTCTTGTTCCTGTTGCGCCTTCAAGATCACGACGAGCGGTCCCGGTAGCGCGATAGTACGAGCTTTCCCGTTCCTTGGCTTCCTTGAAGAGTCCACTGCGTTTTCGTCTCCGCGAGCGAACGACGGATCGTCACCGACATCTCTTGCGTATTGAGGTCCGACCAACGGACGTCGAGGACTTCCCCTCGGCGCGCTCCCGTGTACAGCGAAAACGCGACGGCAGGGTAAAACCACGGTTCCGAACTAAGAGTGTCGTGCTTCTTCGCTTGATGTGTTGGCTCGCGGGTTTCGTGGAGTAGGCAGAAGGTCTCGTTGTCGTCTAGCGCCGCGGGCTCAGGCTTTGTTGCCTTCGGCAGGTCTTCGGCGGCGATTAGCTGGCGAGGAAGGGCGTGCCGCTCGAAGTCGTCGGCAAGCGTTTGGGGCATTCGCATATCGGCGTTACGACCGAAAGATATCTCCACGTCTACAGCGACCGGGAACGCGATGCGGGGAGCTTATTCGACACGCTTTCCGCCTAAGCGGACTGCGATTTCTGTGACACATTCGTAACAAAGGGAGTATTAAGAGCCGCGCATTGCGGCGGAAAACCTTGTAAGATAACGCTTATTTTGGTAGCCCCAGCGGGATTCGAACCCGCGTTACCGCCGTGAGAGGGCGGCGTCCTAGGCCTCTAGACGATAGGGCCGTGGCTGGCTCCGGGGCAGAGATTCGAACTCCGATGACATCGTCCAGAGCGATGCGTCCTACCATTGAACGACCCCGGAATGGCAGCGGAGGTTATACTACACGACCGCCCACGGGTCTTGCAATACGAGTGGGCTAAAAGGCGGCTCCAGCCGGCGCAGGCGCTTCACATTCCGGCCGCCGTAGGTCTCGGTTTGGCTATGGCAGTTCGGGCAGAGCATGCGAAGGTTTTCGATCCGCCAATCATCCTTCACGCCGTTGATATGGTCAATCTGGATGACGATTGCTTGGCCTTGCCACTCGGTTATTCCGCAAATCTGGCAGCGGTTGGGCAGCAGGCCGTCGCGGAGTAGCCGCTTTTTCTTAATCCGGCGCGAGGATCGGGAGCTCAAGATGGCGTCGAGCGTCTTCCAGGGCCGAGGCAGAATTTCTCCCCGGGAACGCGCCTTCGTCCATGCGGCGGCGCTGAATCCGAAGCGTCGCATGCATTCGCGCCAACCATTGCCACGGTCGTAGTATTCCTGCACCACGCTCCAATCGTACTTTCGTCGCCGGTCGGACAAAAGTGTATCGGCCACCCGAAGCTCCCCACGTTTGATGGCCTTGATCCAGGCCGTGTGCGAGAACCCGAACCGGCGCTGACAGTCCACGAACCCCGCCCCAGCATCGTGGTAGCGCTGGATCTCGTTCCAACGATAAATCCGTTTCGCCATACGAGTAAGCATGCGCCAGCCGTGTGCCAGCAGTATGGCATAATCGGAAGCCGGGATGCAGCCGTTCGCCTTGGGTAGAAGATGGAGCGCCACGGGTGCCGCGGGTTATCCTTACAATTCGGCGCTCTAAGCGGCGAGGCAGGAGGTTTTGGTGCAGGCGATCGTGCTGGTCGGCGGCGAGGGAACCAGGCTGCGTCCCTTGACCTATGGGACGCCCAAGCCGATGGTGCCGATCCTCAACGTGCCCTTCCTCGCCCGTACGATGGAACGGATCTATCACGCCGGCATCCGCGACGTCATCCTGCCGGCCGGGTATCTCCCGCAGGCGATCATGGACTACTTCGGCGACGGCTCGGCCCTCAATATGAAGATCACCTACGTGATCGAGGAAACGCCGATGGGCACCGCCGGCGCGATCAAGAACGTCGAGCAGCACATCCGCGGGCCGTTCTTCGTCCTCAACGGCGACGTCCTTACCAGCCTCGACCTCACCGCGATGCTCGACTTCCATGCCGCCAAAGGTGGGCTCGGTGCGCTGCACCTCATTCGCGTCGACGACCCGTCGGCGTTCGGCTGCGTCGTTCACGACGCCGAGGGCCGGATCGGCGCGTTCGTCGAGAAGCCGCCGAAAGGCCAGGAGCCGACCGACGAGATCAACGCCGGCACGTATCTGCTCGAGCCGGAAATCCTCGACTTCATCCCGGCCGGCCGCAACGTCTCGATCGAACGCGAAACCTTCCCGGCGGTCATCGCCGCCGGCAAGCAGCTCTACGCGTACACGACCACCGACTACTGGATGGATCTCGGCCGGCCGGAGCAGTACCTGGCTGCCCATCGCGACGTACTTAGCGGAGCGATGCCGCTGGCGGTCGAACCAGGCATCAGCGGGCCGGGGGCCGACCGCTTGCGCGGGCACCCGGGCGTCACGCCGCCCGTCCATGCCGACGCCGACGTGGCGGTGGACGCCAGCGCCAAGCTCGGTCCCAACGTCGTCCTAGGCAAGGGCTGCAGCATCGGCTCCAACGCCGTCGTCCGCGATTCCGTCCTGTGGGAGCGGGTAAGCGTGGGCTCGGGTGCCGTGGTCGAAGACAGTATCGTCGCCAGCGGCGCCGTCATCGGCCCCCAAGCACGAGTGAGTCGTGGCAGCGTGCTGGGGCACGACGTCACGATCGAGCCCGGACGAGTTCTCGATCCCGGCTCTCGAGTTGGAATGCCCGCCTAGGGCAGGGTTAGCAAGCGCGTTTATGCTGCATCGCCGCGCGGGTAACTTCTGTTTAACCAGAAAGTGGAGGAGTTCTCTAACATGTTGCCGCCGCGCGCCTTATTCTTGGGATCGTATCCGCCAAGAGAATGCGGAATCGCGACGTTTACGAAAGACGTGGTCGACGCGTACGACCGCGCGTTCGGTTTGTCGAGCGACATCGTCGCCGTCGACGAGCCGGGCGGCGAAGTGCGCCGGTATCCATCCGAAGTCGTCGCTCGCATCTCGGAGCAAGATCTCTACAGCTACGGCGCGGTGGCGCGCATTGCCAGCCGGGATAGCGCCGCACTGATCAACGTCCAGCACGAATACGGGCTGTTCGGCGGCGAGCGCGGCGAATGGCTGGTCGATTTCATGCAGGCGGTCGACAAACCGGTCGTGCTGACGATGCATACCGTTCTGCCCGAGCCGGACGAGACGATGCTGCGCGTCACGCGCGAGCTGTGCGAAGCGTCGGCGCGCGTAGTCGCGCTCTCCGAGACCGGCCGCAGCCTGCTGGAAAACGTGTACGGCATCGATCCCCACGTGCTGCGCGTGATCCATCACGGCGTGCCCGACGTACCGTTCCAAAACACCGACGCCGCCAAAGCCTCCTTCGGCATCGGCCAGCGCACCGTGATTTCGACGTTCGGCCTGATCAACCGCGGCAAAGGGCTGGAATACGCCATCGAAGCGATGCGCGAGGTCGTCAAGCGGCATCCCGAAGCGCTCTACCTCATCCTGGGCGAAACGCATCCCGTCGTGCGCCGGCGCGAAGGCGAGTCATACCGCGAGTCGCTGCAAGAGATGGTGCGCCAGTACGGCCTGCAGTACAACGTGCAGCTGGTCGACAAATACCTCGACTTCGACGAGCTGGTCAGCTACTTGGCCGCGACCGACATTTATCTCACGCCGTACCTCAACCCGGTGCAAATCGTCAGCGGCACGCTGGCCTACGCGGTCGGCTGCGGGAAGGCGATCGTTTCGACGCCGTACCTCTACGCGCAGGAGGTCTTGGCGCTCAACCGCGGTTTCCTCTGCGAGTTCCGCGACTCGGCCTCGATCGCAAGCCAGTTGCTGCGCCTGCTCGACGATCCGTCGCTGCGCCGCGCCACCGAGCGCCGCGCGTACCGCTTCGGACGCCAGATGACCTGGCCGCACGTAGCCCTCGAATACGGCAACCTGTTCGCCGAAGTCGCGCCGCCGACCGATTCGCTGCGGCTCGTCTCGTCGGCCTAACGACCGATGCCGCAACTCCCTCCGCTCGACCACGTAGCCGTGATGACCGACGGCGTCGGCATCATCCAGCACGCGGTCGAAACGGTGCCCAACCGCAGCACCGGCTACTGCACCGACGACGTCGCGCGCGCGTTCATGGTGATGCTGGCGCGCCTCCGCCTGGCACCCCGGGACGAGCAAGCCATGTCGTTTGCCTCGACCTACCTCTCGTTTCTCGAGAGCGCCCAGCTGGAAGACGGCCGATTCCATAACTTCATGTCCTACGAGCGCACCTGGCTCGACGACGTCGGCACCGAAGACAGCTGCGGCCGCGCAATGTGGTCGCTCGGATACGGCATCCGACACGCCCCGACCGAGCCCTGGCGGCGCGTCTGCCGGACGCTCTTCGATCGCGGGCTGGAGTCGATCGACGGCTTCACCTTCCTGCGACCGCACGCGTACGTGCTGCTGGGCTTGGCGCACGCCTATCCGGCGCTGCACGACGCGCGCTACGAGACGGCGTTCCGCCATCTCGCCGGCGTGCTCGCCGACGCGCACGATGCCGCCTGCAGCCCGGATTGGCCGTGGTTCGAAGAGACCATGACCTACGACAACGCGCGTCTGCCCGAGGCCCTGATTCGGGCGGGTCACGCGCTCAACGAGCCGCGCTACGCCGACTTAGGTCTCGTGACGCTCGCATTTTGCGAGCGCGTCACCGTCCAAGACGGGACGTTCGTACCGATCGGCAACGACGGCTGGTACCGGCACGGCGGTCAGCGCGCTCTCTACGGCCAGCAACCCCTCGAAGCGGCCGCAATGATCGACGCCGAGTTGGCGGCATACGACGCGACCGGCGACGAGACGCGGCTCGCGCTCGCGCAAACCGCCCTCGCTTGGTTTTACGGCAAGAATCTGCGCGGCGAAACGATGGCGCACGGCGGCGGTTGTTACGACGGTCTCGAACCTTCCGGCACCAACCGCAACATGGGCGCCGAGTCGACCCTCGCTTTGCTGGCCGGCGCCTACGCGTTGGCCGAGCGTCAGCGCCTGACCCTGCGCGCCGTCCGCTAAACCCGCGCGTTTCTGCGACGAAACTCGCCTCCAAGGCCGATTGCGGCCCGGCGGCGAATATTTCATGATGCTCCTCGAGACCGAAATCCTCAACGACGCGCAAGCCGCCGCCGTTCGAAAGACCGATGGCCCCGTGCTGATATTCGCCGGCGCCGGAAGCGGCAAAACGCGAGTTTTGACGCATCGCGTCGCGTATCTTTTGGGCGAGCTCCGCGTCGCGCCGGACCGGATTCTGGCCGTGACGTTCACCAACAAAGCCGCCGGCGAGATGAAATCGCGACTGCACGCGATGGTCGGGCCGGTCGCGCGCGACATTTGGGTCGGAACGTTTCACTCGATGTGCGTGCGGATCTTGCGCCGGGACGGCTCGCGCATCGGCATCTCGCCGAGCTTCGCGATCATCGACGACGCCGACCAGCGCCAGCTCGTCAAGGAAATCCTCGACGATCTCGACTACGACGAACGCCAGCTGACCGCCGGCGCGTGCCTGGCCGAAATCGGTAAGGCCAAGAACGTGCTGATGTGGCCCGACGAGTACGCCGAGAAGCAGACCGGCTTCCTGGGCGAGCGCATCGCCAACGTCTATCAGGAGTACCAGCGCCGGCTGGCCCAGTCGAACTCGCTCGACTTCGACGACCTGATCGTGCGGACGATCGACCTGCTGGATCGCGACAAAGCCACCCGCGAGAAATACCAGCAGCGCTTCGAATACGTCTTGGTCGACGAGTATCAAGACGTCAACGCGGCCCAGTACCGGCTGGTCGCGCTGTTGGCCGCGCATCACGGCAACATCACCGTCGTCGGCGACGACGACCAATCGATCTATTCGTGGCGCGGCAGCGATTACCGCATGATCCTGCGCTTCGAGGAGGATTTCCCCGGCGCCACCATCTTCAAGCTCGAGGAAAACTACCGCAGCACGCAGCGGATCCTGGACGCCGCAAACGCGTTGGTCTCCAACAACCGCACGCGAGCGCCCAAGAAGCTGTTCACGCGCCGCGCGGAAGGCGATCCGATCTCGGTCTATCCGGCGGCAACCGAGCGCGACGAGGCACGCTACGTCGTCGAGAAGGTCAAGAGCCTGGTCCGCGACGGCTCGGCGTATCGCGACTTCCTGGTGCTCTACCGCACCAACGCGCAGTCGCGCGTGTTCGAAGAGGCGCTCATCGCCGAAGGCATTCCGTATCGCGTCGTCGGCGGCGTCGGCTTCTACGCCCGCGCCGAGATCAAGGACGTGATCGCGTACCTGCGCTACGTCCTCAACCCGTCCGACGCGCTGGCTTTCAAGCGCATCGTGAACGTGCCGCGGCGCGGCATCGGCCAGCAAACGCTGGCGGCGCTGGTGCAGGCCTCCAACGGCGCGCACCTGTCGGTGGGCGAGGCGATCTTCAATGCCGACCTGCTGCGCACGGCGGTTCCCAAGAAGCTCAAGGAGCTGGAGCGGTTTGCCGAGCTGATCGGCGATTTCCGCAAGCGCCTCGACGGAATGACGGTCGTGGACCTGCTGGTTACGGTGATGGAAGACTCCGGCTACGTGCGCGAGCTGCAGGCCGAGGACACGCACGACGCGCGGGCGCGGCTGGAAAACCTGCACGAGCTGGTCGGAGTCGCGCGCGACTACGAGGCGAACGATCCCGAGCCGTCGCTGGCCGGATTCTTGGCGAACATCGCGCTGATCAGCGACCTCGACGCGCTCGAAGAGGACGCGTCCTACGTCACGCTGATGACGATGCACGGCGCCAAGGGATTGGAGTTCTCCAGCGTCTTTCTGACCGGCCTCGAGGAGGGCGTCTTTCCGCACAGCCGGGCGCTGACCGAGACGCAGGAGCTGGAAGAAGAGCGGCGCTTAGCCTACGTCGGCGTCACGCGCGCGATGGACCGCTTGTATCTCACCTACGCGTTCCGGCGCGCGCTGTTCGGCAACACGTATGCCTATCCGAAGTCGCGCTTCCTCGACGAGATGCCGAACCTGGAGGTGCTCGAGAGCGACAGCGTGCCGCTGCCGCGTCCGGCCGGCGGCCGGTGGCGCGAGGTTTCGATCCACGAATCCGCCGGTGCCGGCGTGCATCTCGGGCTCGAAAAGGGCGACAAAGTCCGCCATCCCAAGTGGGGCGAGGGAACGATCCAAAGCGTGGTCGGCGCCGGCGGTGACGGTTTGGTGACCATCGACTTCCCGAACGTGGGACAGAAGATGCTCATGCTCAAGTACGCACCGCTGGAGAAAATCTAGCACCACGGTGAACGGCGACCCGGCGATCCGCGTCGCGGTGTCCGGCGTGCGCGGCCGCTTGGGCCGCGTCGCGTATCGAGCATTGCCCGAAGCTCCCGGCATCGCGCTGGTCGGCGGCCTGGCGCGCGAAGCGGACTTGTTCGACGACGTTTTCGATTCGCTCGGACCGCTGCTCGAGCGCGGCGTCGACGTGCTGCTCGACTGCACCACGCGGCCGGGGTCGGTCGAGATCGCACTGGCGGCGGTGGCGCGGGGCGTGCGTCCGGTGATCGGGGCCAGCGGCTGGACCGACGAAGAGCGGACGGCGCTCGCGCGGATCGCGCAGGAGCGGGGAATAGGAGCGATGATCGTCCCCAACTTTTCGATCGGCGCGGTGATGATGATGCAGCTGGCCGAACGCGCCGCGCGCGTTTTCCCGGCCGTCGAGATCGTCGAAACGCACCGTCGCGAGAAACGCGACAAGCCCTCCGGAACGGCGCTGGAGACGGCCCGGCGTTTGCGCGGCGCGGGCGCGGAAGAACCGGCAATTCACAGCGTGCGCTTGCCGGGGGCGATCGCGCACCAAGAGGTGATCTTCGGCGGCAGCGGCGAGATGCTCACGATCCGTCACGACACGCTCTCGCACGACTCCTTCGTTCCCGGCATGCTGGCGGCGATTCGCGCGGTCATGCACGTGCGCGGCCTGACCGTCGGATTGGACGGACTGCTGCGTGATTGACGTTGCCGTCGTCGGCGCGACCGGCGCCGTCGGTGAGACGATCCTGC
>DATJUC010000043.1:0-30568 GCA_035502675.1 Candidatus Acidiferrales bacterium
GAATCGTCAACGACGGCTCCGATAACCCAACCCGCATTCCCGACGCGATTCGGTCGCTGTCGTCCAACACGATCGCGCCGACGTGCTGCTCGGAGAGGTTGAACAGCATCCCGCGTCCGCCGCGTCCGTCATCGAACGTAACGAGCTGCTCGAGCGCAGCCGAAGGCAAGCCTCCGATCCAAGCGATGCCGTCGCCGACCGACAAAACTTCACCTTGCTCTCGCAGACGAAGCCGAAAGCGGTAGTCGCGCAGCTCCGCGCCGGTCATGCGCCGGTCACCCGAGCGAACCACTGCAGCTCGCCGGCAATATTCCCTTCCAGCGTCGTCGTCCCCAGATCGACGCGCAGACCGGCGACCAGGGCGTCGCTGAGCTCGAAGCGGGGATTCGGTGCGTGCCCCAGGCACTGCGTCAACGCATCCGTGAGACCGGAGCGATGCGCTTCGTCGAGGGGATACCGCGTCGTAACGACTACCTGGCCGGGACCATCCGAGGGCTGCACGAGCGTAGCGCGCTGGTCGCCGGAAAGCGACCGGATGTCGGCGATCGCGGCCTCGACGATCTCGCGCTCGATATCCGGCGACGCGAACCTCGCCAGAAAGCGGGCGCAGAAGAGAGCGGCATCGCGCGCAGCCTCGCGCTCGAGTTTGCGGCGGCTTTCCCGCTCCCGGACGCGCGCTGCGGCCTCGGCTTGCTCGCGTTCGCGCTGCAGCGCCGCGCGAAGCTCCGCTTCGCGCTTGGCCCGTTCGGTACCGAGCTCCGTATCCAACGCCGTTTTGAGCTGCGTCTTCTCCGCTTCCCAGTCGGCGAGCCGATCGCGATATTGTTTCGAAAGTGCTTCGCTTTGCTTCTTCACCTCGTCGGCGCGACGCAGCTCTTGGGCAATGGTTTGCTGACGTTCCGCAATAGCGCGCATGACCGGTCGATAGAGAAAGCGCGTCAAAATCCAGACCAGAACGATAAAATTCAGGATCTGGACGAGAAACGTGCTCCAACTAAAGCCCATCGACTCGCTATTTTCCGGTGAGATACGAGAGCAGCGGATTGCGGAACAGGACGATCAACACGACCACCAGGGTGTAGATCGCCAGCGATTCGATCATCGCCAAGCCGATAAAGAGCGTCCGCGTGATCGCGTTCTCGGCTTCGGGCTGACGCGCCAGTGCATCCAGGGCGCCGGCAATCGCGCGACCCATCGCGAAGGCAGGACCGACGACCCCGATGGCGATGGCCAGCCCGGCGATTAGGGTGGAAACGGTGACGAACGATCCCATTTGGGTCATGTCATTCCTTTCTCGAGGCGTTCCCGCTGCGTCTGTACGGCGCCGGCGACGTAGACGAGCGCGAGCATGCCGAAGATGTACGCCTGGATGAGCGCCTCGACGATATGCAAAAGCAGCAACGGCACGGGAACGAGGAAGCCCGCGATTCCCAGCACGATCAAAGCAGCCAGCTCGAGGCTCATGATGTTCCCGAAAAGACGGACCGCGAGCGTGAGCGTGCGCGACAGCTCGCTGATGATCTCGAACGGCAACATGATCGGATTCGGCTGTACGTAATGCGCGAGGTACCGCCGCAAGCCGACGCTCTTGATCCCCGCCCAGTGGACGAACAGAAAAGTCAGCACGGCAAGTGCCGACGTCGTCGAGAGATCGGCCGTGGGTGACGAGGCTCCCGGAAGGACGCCGGCTAGGTTCGCTACGACCAGAAAGATCCAGAGCGTCGAGATGAACGGCAGTACGAGATCGGCTTGTTCGGGCAACACGCGCGCGATCGTGCCGTGCATGACGTCGACGATCCCCTCGACGACCGTCTGCGCGCGTCCCGGCATGAGGGCGAGGCGGCGCGTCGCCACCATCGCGCCCAATCCGAGCAGCACGAGGATGGCCCACGTCGTGACGACGCTCTCTCCGATTTCGAAGGGTCCGACGTGCAGCCAGACCGGGTTCGGCACTAAGCCCATGTCTGCCGCACGAACAGATAGACGTTCATCGCGCCGACGAATACGCCGACGACGATGAGCGAAACCGTCCACGAGAAGGAAAAGCCCCGTACGTGCGCGTCGAGCCAGCTGCCCAGGTAGGCGCCGGCGACGATCGGCAGTACCAGCATGACGCCTAGGGTCCCGAGGTAAGCCGTGCGAGCGAGCACCGTTGCAGCGGTCCGCTCGGCACGCTTCTTGCGTGCCATTTCGCGTTCGACGTTGGCTTGCAGACGACGACGGTCCATCGCACCTCGAGCTTACAAAACGAGGTTCGCGCGGTTAGGAAGGCAATGTGAAAGGTCGAGGAAGCGTCCTGGATACTCCTTGGACCCCTTCGTGATATGACCGGTGAGGTGAAAGCAGCCCTCGACCCGATCGGCCGCATCTGCGCCGTCAACGGCGACGTGGTAGACGTCGCGTGCAGCCCCCTCCCCCCGATCCGGCGCGCGCTTCGGACCGATTCGGGCACGGTTCTCGAGGTGCACCAGCACTTGGACCGCGAGAGCGTGCGGGCGATCTCCTTGCACTCGGCTGCGGGCCTGCGCCGGGGAATGCCGGTCTACGACAGCGGTTCGACGCTCTGCGTTCCCGTCGGCGAATCGCTCCTGGGGCGCGTCGTCGATCTCTTCGGTCGTCCGCTGGACGGCGGCGCGCCGATCGAAACCAGCGAAATGCGCCCGATCTACGCTGCCCCGCCCCCTTTGAGCGAGACCCGTGCGTCGAGCGAAATTCTCGAAACGGGCATAAAGGTCATCGATCTGCTCTGCCCGTTCGCCCGCGGCGGCAAGACCGGACTGTTCGGCGGAGCCGGAGTCGGCAAAACGGTGCTGATGAACGAGTTCATGAACTCGGTCGTTACGCTGCACCGCGGCGTTTCCGTGTTCGCGGGCGTAGGCGAGCGCATTCGCGAAGGACACGACCTCTGGCGCGACATGAGCGATGCCGGACGTATGCCCAGCACGCTGATGGTTTACGGGCAGATGGATGAGTCGCCCGGCGTCCGCTTCCGAGTCGTTTTCACCGCACTCACGTACGCCGAATATCTGCGCGACACGCTGCACGCGGAAGTACTTTTTCTGGTCGACAATATGTTCCGCTTCGTCCAAGCCGGCAGCGAAATCTCCGGGCTGCTCGGCCGTATGCCGGCGACGGTCGGATACCAGCCCACGCTTCAGAGCGAGGTCGCCGAAGTCGAAGAGCGCATTCTCTCATCGTCGCGCGGCGCGATTACGTCGGTTCAGACCGTCTACGTTCCGGCCGACGACATCACCGATCCCGCGGTCGACGCGCTCCTAGGGCATTTGGATACATCGGTGATTCTCTCGCGCGCTCAAGCATCGGAGGGCATCTACCCGGCCGTCGATCCGCTCGCCTCGAGCAGCCGCCTCGTCGACCGCCGCACCCTCGGCCCGCGCCACTACGCGATCGCCGAGTCGGTGCGCGAGCATTTGGCACGCTACCGCGAGTTGCGCGACATCATCTCGATGCTGGGCATGGAAGAGCTGGCCGAAAAAGATCGCAAGATCGTGGCCAGAGCTCGCAAGCTGCAACGCTATCTGACGCAGCCCTTCACGGCGACGGCGCGGCTGACGGGTATCCCCGGCATCAGCGTTCCCCTCGACGGCACCCTTACCGACTGCGCGGACATCGTCGAGGGAAAATACGACGGCGTTCCGGAGTCGGAATGTTACATGCGCGGACGGATGGCGCCGTGAGAGCGTTTGCGATCGAGCTGAGCTCTCAAGAGCGGCGAGAGCGGATCGACGGCGTCGTCGGCTTCGTCGGCGCGGACGGCAGCGGAAGCTTCGGCATCCTCGGCGGACGAGAGCCGCTTGCCACCACCCTTGCGTGGGGATTGTGCTCGCTGAAAACGGCCGGCGCGACGAGGCAGTACGTTGCCGTTCCCGGCGGCGTCCTCTACTTTGCGAACGACGTGCTGCACCTGTGCGCCCGCATCTACCTGCGAGACGGCGATCCCGAGCGAATCGTCAAGCGTCTCACCGAGGAGATGCGGGCCGAAGAGGAGACGAGCCGGGACATGCACGCGCTGCTGAAAGACCTCGATCGCGAACTCATGCGCCGGCTTCTCGCCCAAGAACTCGCCTAGGCGTCTTCAGTTACGCGTCGGCCCGGCACGCTTCCGGCGGCAGGAGTTCCGCGCCGACCGCTTCGCGCAATCGGGTTGGCGCGACGCTGAAGACTGCGTTCGGCGTTCCGGCCGCAACCCAGACGGTGTCGTGTTCCAAGAGACTGGGGTCCATGAACGTGCGGATGGCGGTCACGTGGCCCAACGGAGAGACGCCGCCGATCGCAAACCCGGTAACGTCGCGCACCTGTTTGGCACCGGCAGGCTCCAGATTCCCTCCGACCGCGCCGCTGGCCCGGCCTACGTCCACCCGACGATCGCCCGCCACCAGCAGCAGGGTGAGGCCGCCGGTTTCCACGATACGGAAAACCAGCGATTTGACGATCTGGCTTACGGCACAGCCGCAAGCTCTAGCGGCCTCCTCCGCCGTGCGCGTGGTTTCCGGCATGATCGATATCTCGATTGCGAGACCCGCTCGTTCTGCGGCCTCCCGAACGCGCGCGATGCTCTTCACCTTCGATCGACCGTCACGCCGTCGTCCGAGTGAGCTGGAACCCGAGCGCGGCGCGCGTCAGTAAACGAGGCGGCCGACCTTCGAGGTGTTGCTCTCGCAGAACCAAATCGAACCGTCGGGAGCCGTCGCGATTCCCTTCAGCCCGGTGTTGCTGCTGAGGGTGTCGTACTCACCGGTCGAAACGCCGGCGGTGGTCATGCGCGCGATGCGATCGATGCCGCTCTCGGTGTACCAGAGGGCGCCGTCTTTACCCGCGGTGATACCCACCGGAACGCTGCTGGGTGAGTACGTCGCGTACGACGCGGTCTGCATAAACGACGAAGGATTGATCTGCCCGATGTGGTCGAGACCGGACTGGGTGAACCACAGGTTGCCGTCGGGGCCTAAGACCATCTGCTCGGACTCCGAGCCGGACGTGACCGCCGTCTGCGCGGCGGGGTACGTAAACAGTGTCGCGAACCGTGCGACGTCGTCGTTGAGGTTCTCGGTGACGTATAAGTTGCCGTCGGGACCCTCCGCGATACCCCATGGTCCGCTCCCGCCGGTCGGCATCGTCGTCTCACCGGCGACGCCGTTGAACTCGTTGACGTAGCCGATGTGGTTGCCTCCGTATCCCGTGTACCAGATCGTGCCGTCGCCGCGATCGGTCACCAATTCCGGTTCGTCGCTGCCGAAGAGCGTACCGAACTCGCTGACCGCGCCTTGCGGCGTGACCTGGGCAATCTTGCTCGAATTGAACTCGGTAAACCAGACGCTCCCGTTCTCGCCGAGCGTTGCTCCTTGGGGGTCGGCGTTGCCGGTCGGAATCGCGTACGGCGTGAGCGTACCGTCGATTGCGATCTTCACGATCGTGTTATTGTTGTCGGTGAACCACATGTTGCCGTCGGAGCCGGCCGTGATGTACTGCGGCTCGCCGGCGACCGGAAACTCGTAGACGGTCGGGGTGGGCGAGAAAGCGGCGTTCGACTGAATCGATCCCGATTTGCCGTCGACGTACGCCGTCGTCAGCGTCTCGCCGGTGTACGTCAAGCTCGACGTGACGCCGGGTCCGTAGATGTCGGTCGTGGAGAGCGTCAGCGTGCCGGTCTTGGCGGGATCGTCGATCGAGAGCACGATCGGAGAGTTATAGTCGCCCGGTCCTACGATCACGTTACCGTCGGGATCGAAGGCCGTAACGTTGATCGGAACGCTCGCCGGTGCGCCCGCATTTGCGCCGGCCGTCAGCGTGATAGTGAAGGATGCAACCACGGCATTGAGCGTCGCATTGACCTGATTGCTCTGCCCGGCAATGATGTTCTGCGTGACGTATGCCAGGCTAACGACGTTTCCCAGGCCGTTCTGCTCGTCGTACGATTGGATCAGGAAAGTGTCGATGCCGACGGGTGCGTTCACGGTTAGCTGCTCGGCAGGAGCGTTTAGGTATTGCGGCAGTCCGCCGTTGATCGAGATCGAGATGCTGCGCGCGGTCGCCGGAAGGTAGTGCGCGCGGTGCTTGACCGCGCGGTGCTTCCAATGGACGTGGAGGACGACTTTTGCACGACCGTGATGCCGCAGTTTCGCCGCCGCTCTCGGCAGGATCGTCGGAAGGTGCTGGTCGGCCGGTGCGGGGGCTCTCGTTCCCGGCGGCTGCACGGCCGCAGCGCCGCTGAGCGGCGCCGGCATCGCCGCCGGCATGAGGACGTTCGATGAGGAGCACCCTTGTGCCATCAGCGCAGCGACCGGGACGAGCGGCAAAAGGAAGCGATACATGAAAGCCGTCCCTCCGAAGGAAAATCCGAGTACGCAGACCCTCTAACCATCGGCGCGGCCAACCTGGATTATTAGCTTGACAATTGGGCTGCCGCCGGGGGCCGGCGGAATATGCCGTGGCGGCCGGAAATGACGTCCACATCCGGCGGGATCGGAGCAGCGATAAGCATGTCGAAACTGATATACATTGCGAACGCGTCGCTCGACGGCTACGTCGAGGACGAAAGCGGCAGCATCGACTGGGATCGATCCCGCCGGCGTACACGAGTTCGTCACCGACCTGTTGAAGCCGGTCGGAATCCACCTTTACGGACGGCGAGTGTATCAGACGATGAGCTACTGGGAGGCGCCGGTAGAGAGTTATCCGCCCGATCGCGCCGAGTTCGCGAGGCTCTGGCAGAAGGCCGCAAAAATCGTCTTTTCTCGAACGCTGACCGCGGTCACGACGGGAAACACGCGTCTCGAGCGGGACTTCGACGTCGCAGCCATCCGCAGGCTCAAGGAGGAATCGCAGCACGACATCATCGTCGGCGGTGCCGAACTCGCGGGGGCGGCCTTCGAAAACGATCTCGTCGACGAATGCCACCTGTTTATCAACGCGATACTCGTGGGCGGCGGAAAACCGGCCATCCGAGCCGGATTACGACGCCATCTCGAACTCCTCGCGACCCGTCGCTTCGACACCGGGGTCGTCCATTTGCACTATCGCGTCGGAAGCACTCTTACCGCGTGACGGTCGGCAGCGGTACGCGTCGATTCGGTCTTCGGGGAGCGTCGGGTTACTGCTTTTTGTGTGTCTCGCGCTGCACCACGCGACCTAGCTGCACGCGCGAGCGAAGCCCGAGCTTCTTGAGCGCCGAGGAAACGTGTTTCTCGGCGGTGCGCGGGCTGATGTGAAGCAGGCGCGCAATTTCGTCGTTCGAATGGCCGCCGGCAACGAGCTCGGCCACCTCGCGTTCGCGATCCGAAAGCAACGACGTGCTCGCTCGTGGGCGTTCGACCTCCAACCGCCGCAGGTCGCGCGTCGCGCCCAGCCGCCGGTACGTTTCGAGCGCGCGCTCCTCCTCCGCGCCGGCTTCGTAGGCCCGCGCGGCCAGCCATGGCCATCCAATCGCCTCAAATCCGGCGGCCGCCGCGAGCGCGCGTTCGCGGATGCCGGCCACCACGATCCCGCGCTGCGCGGCGAAGGCCTCGAACAGGGCGGCCACCGCTTTGTTCACGCGATCTTGCGGGCGTGCGGCGGCGCGCGCGAGCTGCGCGCGCATCGCGAGCACGTCGGACTTCCGGGCAAACTGCGCGGCCGCGAGATATGCGAACAGGAAGCGGTGCGGTCCGGGTAAAACGCGGGCCATCTGCCCGAGCCAATCTTCCGCCGCCTCGATCTCGCCGCGCATGCCGAGCGCCCACGCGTACGGTCCGCCGAACAGACCGATGGCGAGCTTCATCTCGCGATCCACGCCGTAGCGCAAAAACGATTCCGAGTCGTCCAGGCGCAAGAGCGCATCGTCGCCCCAGCAGATTCCGAGTGCAACCTGCGCCGCCTTGACGTGCACCAGGATCGCGTATCCCTGCTCGGGCATGCTGCGTGCGTCGGGAAGCAGCTCGGCAGCCGTCGCGAAATCGCCGCGCAGCGTATGCTCGAGCGAAGACGCGGCGGTCGCGAGGATGGTGATCGCCGACGGATGGCGTTCGCGGCGCGTCGGGATCACATTACGGAAATGCTCCCGGGCGGACTCAATTTCTCCCAGGCCGAGCGCATCGAGCGCAATCTGGCAATGGGTGTGACGCCGGCGATTTCCGCCGTCGTCGAGCTTCAGGCTCGCTTCGATGCCTCGGGCAGCTTCGCGCCGCCAAACGTCGATCTCGCCGCGCATCGCCGCGGCCTTAAACCGCACTTGGTGCGCGTACGATGCCGCTTCCGGATCGCTCGGAGGATCGCTCATCTCGCGCAGAAACGCGCCGGCATTTTCGACGTCGAAGGCGGCGATGCAATTGTAAGCGATGCGCGCTCGCAGCAAGTCTAGGCGGTCGGCCGGCAGTTTTTCGGCGAGCGACTCGACCGCGTCGCGATAGACGGCCGTGGCAGCGGCGGCATTGCCGGAGTTGTAGAGTTGCGCGCCGAGCGCGGCCGCGTTTCGTGCGAATCCCTCGAAATCGCCCGCGCGGCCGTAGAGCGCGGCTGCCCGGCGCAATCGCTCGATGCCGGCTTGCAGCTGGTCGAGCGAGCCGAGAGCCATGCCGATCTTATGGACGAGGCTCGCGTCTTCGTCGTCGCGGGCAGCCAGCGCACGTTCGTAATAGGAGACCGCGTCGGCGAACGCACCGATCGCGGCCGCCCGGTCGCCCGCGAGCTCGTCGTAGTGCGCGGCGCGCTGCACATCCCCGGCGCGTCGCCAGTGATGCGCCAGCTCGACCACCACGGCGTGCCGGTCCGCGCGCTGCTCGAGTTCGCGCGCGATGGCTTCGTGCAGCGGACGAACGCGTTCGGGAAGGAGCTCGCCGTACAGCACTTCCTGGATCAACGCGTGCCGAAACTGCACTTCGCCGCCGTCCGCGTCGTCGACGAGATGCAGTGCGCGCGCGCGTTCGACGGCGTCGAGCACTGCATCGCGACCGGCATCGAGCGTCGCGACCAGCCGATCGACGGAAAACCGCTGGCCGAGGGCGGCGGCGAGCACGACGATCCGGCGCTCCTGCTCGGACAGATGCGCTGCGCGCGCGAGCACGGCGCTCCGGATCGACAGCGGCAACGCGCTCGACGCCGCGCGCGACGGTGCGGCGACGGCGTTCTTTACGAGCTCCTGGGCGAAGAACGGGTTGCCTTGGCTGCGTTTGACGATGTCGGCGATCGTCTCGGCCGGGAGCGCGCGCGCGTGCGGCAGCGATCGTTCGACCAGCAAGCGGCTCGAACCGTAGTCGAGCGGCCTAAGTTCGATCGTCTCGACGTTCGTCTTTGAGAGCAAGGCTGCAAAGTCGGAAAGCTTTGGGTGAAGTGCGCCGATTTGGTCGATGGAATAGCTGGCCACCAGGAGCAGCCGCCGCCGCTCGACGCGATCGGCGAGGAACGAGAGATAGGCGAGGGTCGAGCGGTCGGCCCAGTGCAGATCGTCGACGAACAGCGCGACGGTTCCGCGGTTGGCCTGACGCGCGAAGGCGGCGTCGATCGCTTCCAGCAACGAGCCCGTCGACAGTGCCGCCGCTTCGGCGCCGGCATTGCGCTCGAACGAAAGACGATCGACCAACGACCGCGTGGCCGGGTCGTGCGGGCCCTTCTCGCGACGGTCGAGCGACTGTAAGAGCTCGCGGAGCGGGCCGAACGGCGTTTGGACGAACTCGATGCAGCGCGCCGAAGCGACCGCCGAGCGCGCGCCGCCGAACGTCGACTCGACGTGACGTAAGAGCCGGGACTTGCCGATTCCAGCCTCGCCCGCGACGAGCACGATCCGCCCCCGTCCCTCCGACGCGGCACGCCGGAACGCGACGACCCGTTCGCTCTCGGTCTCACGGCCGAGAAGCTCCGAGCGCGACCGCAACGATTCCGCCTTATGAGTCATTCGTGCTTACTCGCGCCGCCTTTGCCGGCTTCGGCCGGAACTCTTTTTTCGTAGCAGCTTCCACGTCCGGGTTTTCATGTTTGCGTCAGGCGGCTGGTGCATAATCGTGGCGTGAAGCACTTGATATCGATTGCATCGTTCTTTGCGCTGGCACTTTCGGCCGCCGCCCCCGCAGTGGCGGCCGATGCCGGTTCGGCAGCGCCGGCGCCGGCGATACCGATGGTCGTCGTGGTTAGCCGGCACGGGGTACGATCGCCGACGCATCCGGCCGAACTGCAGCCTTATGCGCGCCAGCCGTGGGCGACCTGGACGGGCCACCCCGGCGACCTAACGGCGCACGGCGCGCTGCTCATGCGGCAGTTCGGTGCGTCTTACCGCCGCCAATACGGAGACGCTCTCGGCATCGGCACGCGGGGCTGCCCCCCGGCCGGCTCGATTTTTATTTGGGCCGATGTCGACCAGCGGACGCGCGCCACCGCGGAAGCGGTCGCAAACGGATTCGCACCGGGATGCGGCGTCGCCGTCGGACACGCCTCCGGCGACAGCGATCCTCTTTTCGACCCGCTGCCGGGAATCGGGACCGTCGACGCGGCGACCGCGAAGGCCGCGGTCCTCGGGACGGCCGGCGGCGACTTGAGCCAGTTCTACGAAGCCGACGCTTCGGCGTTTGCGACCATGGAACGCGTACTGGGATGCGCGCCGCCGGCGGCATGCAAAACGATCGTTTCGGTTCCGACCACGGTTGTCAATAAGGGCGACGGCGGCTTGGCGAGCATCAAAGGCGGCCTCGACGCCGCAGCGGACGTGGCCGAGAATCTGTTGCTGGAATACGTCGAGGGACGGCCCACCGTGGGATGGGGACGCGTGGATCGTGCGACCCTCGTGCAGATGCTTTCGCTCCACGTGCTCAACAAACGGCTCGAACACGGAAATCGCTACACCGCCCGCGCTCACGCATCGAACATCATGGCGCACGTGTTGCAGACGCTCCAAGAGGGCGCCAGCGGCCACGCCGTCGAGGGCACCCGAGTCCCGCCGCACAGCCGCTTCGTCTTCTTTGCCGGCCACGACACGCAACTGTCGGAGCTTGCCGGGTTGCTCGGACTCAACTGGCTGGTTTCCGGCGACGCTTATAACGACACGCCTCCGGGAAGCGCGCTCGTCTTCGAGCTGCACGCCGCTTCGGCCGGCGCCGAACCGTTCGTGCGCACGTTCCTGGCAGAACAGTCGCTCGACGACATGCGGGCCGGACACGGAGAACGTCCATCGCGCGTACCCGTCTACGTTCCGGGATGTCCGGCTCTGGATTGCCCGATCTCCGACTTCGCGCACGTCGTCGAGGGCGCGATCGATCCGTCGTTTGTGGCGCCTTGGTGACGGCCCCAAACGTCTAAGGCAATTTCGGACTCGAGTCTGCATTGCTCGAGCCGGCGGAACGAGCCGCTCGGCTGCCTGAGAATGCACGTTTATCCTTGCGGATCGCCGGGTAGCTACGCCAAAGATGGCCGAGCACCAGCGCTTCCCAAGCGAGGTAGCGTCATTCATCGCTTCCTGCATCGACTCGGTAGAGCAGGTTGAAATTCTCCTGACGCTTCGCAGCGACCGTACGCGGCACTGGACGGTCGAAGAGTTAAGCCGCGGCCAGCATAGCTCGGTGCACTCCGTCCACCTGCGGCTCGGGCGTCTCATCGATTCGGGTTTGGTTGCAGGCGAAGGAAGCTCGTACGTCTACGCGGCTCCGCCGGAGGCCGACGAATTAGTCCGCCGGCTCGCCGAGTTGTATGCCGATCGCCGCACGGCCGTCATCGAGCGGATCTTCAGCGAGCCGCGCGATCCTCTGCAGTCGTTTGCGGATGCCTTCCGGCTGCGCAAGGAGGTCCGAGACGATGAGTGATTTCGTCTATATCTTGTCCTCGGTCACGAGCGCTTTGTGCGCCGTTCTGCTGCTGCGTTCGTACGCCCGCGCGCGTCAGCGGCTGCTGCTTTGGAGCGGTCTGGCGTTCGTCGGATTTACGCTGAACAACGCGCTGCTGTGGGTCGACATTCGGGCCCTCCCGAACGTGGATCTTTCGGCGTGGCGCCTGGTGCCCGCGGTCCTGGGACTGATGGTTCTTTGCTACGGCCTCATTTGGGAGACAACGTGACGTACGCGGTGCTCTCGGGCGTTACGTTCGGACTCTGCCTGGCGGCGGCCGCGCTGCTTCTGCGCTCGTACCGTCGAAGTCGCGACCGCCTCTTTCTGCTGTTTGCGATTCCGTTCTTCATTCTGGGCGTCAACCAGCTCGTCTTAGGAATTCTCAATCGGCCTGAGGCCGATCTCCCGTTCGCTCATCTTCCCCGCCTCATCTCGTTCCTGTTCATCATCGCCGCGATCGTCGACAAAAACCGTGCGGTGAGGCGCCGCACCAAGCTGCGTCTGGTGCACGACAAGGAACCGGAGCGCCCGCGCCGCGCGCGGCTTTGAACGCCTTTTGAAGCGGCTTTGATGGCACCCGGCGAGCGGGGCGGCCTACCATGTCGCGTAGAGACATGCTTCCCGCTCTTTTACTGGCCGCGACGGTCGGCTGGTCGCTGCCGCTCGACGGCCCCTGGAAGTTTCATCCGGGCGACGACCCGCGCTGGGCGAGCCCGGCCTTCGATGATTCCGCTTGGGCGACGCAAAGTCTGGCGGCGCCGGTAAGTTCCAACGACGGCGATCAAGGCATTACGCATTACGCGCCGGGCTGGGCGGCACAAGGCTTCCGCGGCTATCGAGGCTTCGCGTGGTATCGCATTCGCGTCGATACGCCGCTGCTCGCGCGCGGCGACCTCGCGATCCTCGGGCCTGCGATGGCGGATAGCGCGTATCAAGTTTACGCCGGCGGAAAGTTAGCCGGCGGGATCGGCGATTTCTCTGGTTCGAAGCCGGTGGCGTACGCGATCCATCCGGCAATGTTTGCCATTGCGGCGCGCGGGCCGCTGCTGATTGCCGTACGCGTCTGGATGGGGCCGTGGGTCGCCGGCCCTCGTTCCGGCGGCATGCGCGTCGCTCCGGTTGTCGGAAACGCCCCCGGCGCGGGCGATGCGTACGCGGTGCAGTGGTTCGAGAAGATCCGTGCGTTCTCGCTCGAGATCGTGCAGGCGTGTCTGTTCGTCGGGCTCGCGGTCGTCTCTCTGTTGCTGCTTGGGCTGCAGCCGAACAAGCGCGGCCCCGCCGTTTTGGCGATTGCATTGCTGCTCACGGCGGCCGAGCGCGCGCACCTGACGATTTTCTGGTGTCTCGGCATCGAAAGCGTCCCGGCGTTCTTCACCGTCAGCGTGTTGCTGGTTCCGGCGACGCTCGGTAGCTGGGTGCTAGCTTGGGCGTACTGGCTGGATCTGCGCAAGCCGCGCCTTGCCGGCGCAACGATTGCCGTGACGGTCGTCTACGCCCTAACCGGCCTTCTTCGGTTGCCGGCACTCAACGGAGACGGCTTCCCCAATCTCGCCGTAACCTCCGCAACGCTCTCGACGTTCGAGCGTTGCGGGCTGTTGGCGTTGTTGGCGCTCGTCGCGTACTTCGGGATCGTCGAGCGGCGCCGCGAGACGTTCGCGGCGCTTCCGTCGATCCTGCTCGTCGCAATCGGGCAATTTGGAATCGAGCTCGTTCGGCTTGGCGTACCGGGTATCTGGTTTCCGTTCGGCATGGGCGTCTCGCTCGCGAACTATGCGTACCTCGTGTCGAACGTGGCGATCTTCGCGCTGCTGTTTAGATCGGCGAGCAGATCGGCCCCGGCCCGGGCCGCCGCGCCGATGCCGAGCTTTTCGAAGTTACCGGCGTGATCGACGTGAGCGTGGGCAGCGGTCCCGGCACCAAACGAGGACGCTAAAAACGGCGAGCTTTCGGAAAGCTCGCCGTTCGTGCGACGGTGTGGTGGCCTAACATTTCCCAGTCGAAAGAAACTTAATGGGAATGACTTTCCCTTTCTTGAGGTTGGTCTTGCCGATGCTCCCCGCAGCCGCGAGACAGCCCTTGCCGTTCGGCTTCGTGTACAGCCCGATGGTGGCTTTCTGAATGGTTATCGTTATTCCGGCGGTGATGAGACAGCCGGTGGCTGCGGTACCTTTTGCGCCCGCGCTAAGATGGCACGTTCCATTCAGCGTGCTCGGGTAGCCTTTGCCGTTGACGTAAAAGACGCCCTTCGCGCTGTGGATCGTGATGGTCTTGTGGGGTGCCAGGTTCGGCGACGTTTCCTCCTGGAGGCCGCCAAGGTACGACGGGGCGTGCGCGATCGCCGGCGCCGGCCCCCCTGAGGGTATCGACGGTGACGACGGCGAGGAACATGCCGCCAATACGAGCACCGCGACCGATGAGAATAATCGCTTGGTCATAGACGTGCCTTTCTTTGGACTACCCCGGCCAAGGAGAAACGTTCGCTGCCCAGCGCTCGGTTCCGCGTCCGGGTCTGAAACGGGCTTAGTGCCGCTTTTTGAGGGTGCGCACGGCTTTGGCGAGGTTTCGCACGCTTCGATCGACGTCGTCGGGCGTACACTGGGCGAACCCTAAGAGCAGCACGTCGCAGCGCCGCGAGCGATGATAGTAGTTCGAGATCGGCACGATTGCGAGCTTTTGCGGGCCGATCGCCTCGGCCGCGCGTTTGTCGTTCAGCCCGCGCAGCCCGACCAGCAGATGCATTCCCGTCTCGGGCGCCACGACGTCGACGAGGTCGCCCGCATGGCGCGAGAGCGCTTCGATCAGAGCCGACCGGCGCTGCTCGTAGATCGCGCGCATCTGACGCACGTGACGCGCGAAGTGACCTTCCCCCATGAAGGCCGCGAGCGTCGCCTGTTCTACGACCGGCGAATGACGGTCGGTGAAGCCGCGAACCGAAACGATGCGCGGCAAGAGCTCCTCGGGAAGCACCATGAAGCCCAGGCGAAGCGACGGGTAGAGGAGCTTGCTAAAGGAACCGATGTAGATGACCCGGCCGCCCGTGTCGATGCTTGCAATCGCCGACAGCGGACTGCCGGCATAGCGAAATTCGCCGTCGTAGTCGTCCTCGAGGATAAAGGCGTTGGAGCCTTCGGCCCATTCCAGGAGCGCGAGCCGTCGCCCGAGCGTCATCGTCGCGCCGAGGGGAAAATGATGCGCGGGCGTGACGTACGCGGCGCGGGCCTTCCGGTGCGGATGCCGCAGCGAGCCGACGTCCATTCCCTCGGCGTCGACGCTGACGGGTACGAGTTCGGCGCAGGCCGCGAGCAGCGCCGCGCGAGCCCCTGGATAGCCGGGATCCTCGACCAGAACGCGATCGCCGGCATCGAGCAACAGACGCGCGACCAGATCGAGAGCCTGCTGCGTGCCGGCCACGACCAGGATTCGTCTGCTCGAAACCCTTATGCCGCGCGTGCTTTCCAAGTACGTAGCGATCTGTTCGCGCAGCGGAAGAAAGCCGGCAGGATTTGCGTAGCCCAGCTCGCTTTTCGCAAGTGAGTCGAACTGCCGCGCCATCAGGTGCTTCCAAATCCGAAACGGAAACAGCTCGATGGCCGGCTCGCCGATTCCGGGTGCGCGGCGTTCGACGACGTCGAACGGAACGGTAGCCCGAGCCATCGCCGCTCCCCGGCGCGAGAGCCGCGGCGCACGCACTTTGCCGGGGCGTTGCGAGCGGCTCTGGCCGAGCAAGTCGGCCGGCAGCAGCGACGCGATTCGCGTGCCGGCGCCGACGGCGGACTCGATATATCCCTCGGCAGCGAGCTGTTCGTAGGCGGCGTTGACCGTGTTACGCGAGACGCCGAGCTCGTTGCTCAACATCCGGGTGGACGGCAGCCGCGATCCGGGTTTGAGTTTGCCGGCGAGCACGGCCGCAGCGATTTCGCCATGGATTTGCCGGTTCAACGGCTTGTCGCTCGCGCGGTCGAGCTTGAGCGGCCGCAGCTCGCTGCGCGCGGCAGTCTTCATCCTGAAAATGGTACTACGCGCCGGCGGCCGGCCGCCCCTGGCCTGTGCCATTACCACAACGGCGGTCCGGAGTTTTTATTTGACGATTTCGGCAACGGCCAACGCGGCGGCCGCAATGAGGTAGTTGCTGCTAAACTCCGTCCACAAGCCCGGGGCTGCCGGATGTACGGCCATGCGCGGGACCCACACCAGCACGCCGAACAGGACCAGCATCAAACCCATCAAGCGGGAAGCGAGGCGCGCTTTCACGTCGATCAGCAGGGCGATCGCTGCGAGTCCGAAGGCCGCCGTCGTGAGGTTCGTCCAAAAGACTCCGTTGGGCGGAATCCATGCCGGCACCAAGCTGGCAGTATATTGTAAGTAAACGATCTGTGCGAGCGCGAACGTGACGGCACAGATCCCGAGGCCGATGCGGAGAACGTTTGCCCGCCGGACCGCTCGTTTGCCGTTCGTGTCGAGCGCGGCGTAGACGGCGAACGCGCCGATGGCGATGGCGAGCTGCTCGCCAAAATCGATGAACTCCAGGTAGTTCTTTAGCGACATGAAAACCGGCGGGATGCACAGCAGCGCGAAGAGTCCGTAGATCGCGCCCAGGACCAGCGCCGAAACCTTTGCGGCCGGGCGGAACGCCAGCCCGATACCGCCCGCAACCTGCAAAATCGCCAACAGCCAAACGAGGACGGTCGCGACCGGCGTTCCCAACGGCGCGAACCGCAGCCACATACCCTCGTGGGGCGACAGCAACGACGCAATGCCGTAGACCATCGCAGAGACGCCGAAAAGCGCTCGAATCCCCATCCTATCTCTTTTTAGCATCGCTTCGCCCGCGACGGCAAGGGCCACTATTTCCCCAGCTCGATGGTACCATTTCACATCCGCTCCCTGAGCGGGCCTCGTACGAACCGGGATGGTGCTGGTCCGAACACGGCGCGGCCGCGGAAGCCGCGTTAGGGGCCTTTGATGGACTCGACTTGCGTGTAACTCAGGGCGCGGATGTACTCGGGTAGCGCGATGAAGTGCACGGTATCCAGCGTTTTGGCGGAGTTTCCCGAGCACGGCTCGATTGCCCAGAACAGGAACGTGCGGATCGCCGCAGCGATCTGCTCGTTCGGCTGTTTCTTGGAGACGATCGCGTATTCGTAGTTGATGAGCGGATACGAAAACTCTCCCGGCGCGTAAACGAGGCTCAACCGCTCGTCGGGTGGCGTCCGCGGCCCGAGCGCAGCGGCGGCCGAGTAGATCGACTTCAGCGTCGGCAGCACGAAGGCGCCGTTCTCGTTCTTGAGCATCGCGGTGCCGATACGCGCGCGAACGATCTGCGGCTGGTAGCTGATCCCGATGTAGCCGATCGAGTACGGGGTCGAAGTGACGGTCTTGAGCACGCCTTCGCTTCCGGCGGCGGTGCGCGCGCCGGCCACGCTGGGCCAGTCGATCGTCTCGCCGAAGCCCGGCCCGTTATCCCAATTGGGCGTCGAGAACGAGAGGAACTGTGTGAAGATGAACGTGCTGCCGGAAGCGTCGCTCCGGCGCACAGGCACGATGTCGCGGTGCGGCAACTTCAACGAGGCGTTGAGCGCCGCGATTTCGGGCGCGTCCCAGCTGCGGACCTTTCCGGAATAGATTGCCGCGATCGTCTGCCCGTCGAGCTTCAGACTAGCCGCGTTGAGGCCGGGAACGTTGTAGTTGACGGACTCGGCGGAAATCACCAGCGGGATATTGAGAATGTCGGAGTGGCCACGGAGCTGCGCGTCGGACATGAACGCATCCGAGGCGCCGATCTGCACGCGACCGCCCACCGCCTGGGCGATACCTTCGCCCGAACCGGTGCCGGCCGTTTCGATGCGAATATCGGGGTTGTCCTTACGGAACTGCGGCAGCCATGCGCGAAACAGCGGGTAGAACAGCGTCGAGCCCGTCTCCGTGAGCGTGATGCTCGCTGCGGCGCGGCCTTGCGCAACCGCTGGCAACGTACACGCGGCTAGTACGAACGCCGCGAAAATCGCGCGCCATCGGCTCATGCCGGCGCCAGCTCCTCGGGAAGTTTCGACATTTCTTCGTCGGGATCGGGCGCGCCGATGGTGTCGAGGTTTTTGCCGGCCGTCTCGATTCGGAACTGCCACGTGACCCAGGCGCCGAGAATCGACGCGACGATGAGCCCCCATAAGAGGTTGCGCGTTCCGATACCGGCCAGCAGAATCGGGAACAGAAACGCGGTCGCCACCGCGCCGATTTTGGCGAAGGCCGCTGCGAAGCCGGCACCCATGCCGCGAATCTCCGTTGGGAAGACTTCGCCGGCGAGCAGGTAGGTCTGCGCGTTCGGCCCGAGATTCGTCATAAAATCGAAGAGCATAAAGCCGGCGAAGATCAGAAAGATCTGCGACGAGCCGGCCACGAACGTGGAAAATGACGCCAAGAACAGTCCGGCGGCGCAGCCGATGAAGCCGAGGATCTGCAGTTTGATGCGTCCGACCCGGTCCGACAGCAACACGGCGAAGGCGATGCCGACGATCAACAGCGAAGTGATCATCGCCGAGCCTTTGGCGGCCAAGATGTCGTTCGCGATCAAGTCGCTGGTGCTGCGGACGTGATCGGCAGAATGCCCGATGGCCGCAGCCAGGATCGTCGGGGTGAAAATGCCGATGCCGTAGGTGCCGAGATCTTGCAAAAACCACGGGACCGAGGCCAAGATGGTGGCCCGCCGGTTGCGGGCGTTGAAGAGCGCACCGAACGATGGCT
This sequence comes from Candidatus Acidiferrales bacterium, assembly GCA_035502675.1. Lineage (GTDB taxonomy): Bacteria > Vulcanimicrobiota > Vulcanimicrobiia > Vulcanimicrobiales > Vulcanimicrobiaceae > DATJUC01. The sequence goes on from DATJUC010000043.1 coordinate 18,540, forward strand.
TTCCGGCGTCGAGCCGTTTCCGGTGCGCGAGCCGCAGAGACTTCGGGTATTGCGGCTTGCGAACGAGAAGCTTCTTGGCCGCTTCTTCCGCGGCGGCGTTATCGCCGCGGGCCGCGAGCCAATTCGGGCTCTCGGTGATGAAAAAGCGCCCGACGGTTACGGCGATGGCGGGCAAAAGCGCGGTCGCGAACATCCATCTCCATGCGTCCAGGTTGGGCTCCGCAGCGAGCACCATGAAACCCACTCCGGTGCCGGCCAGCGCGCCGACGGCTTGAAAAGTAAACGCACCCAGCACCAACCGCCCGCGTCCGGCGCTCGGCGTGCTCTCGGAAATGATCATGTGCGCCGTTGGATAGTCGCACCCGAGGGCGAGCCCGAGCCCGAACAAGCACGCGACCAAAAATGCGAATTGGTTGCAGAACGTCAAGGCCGCCAAAAACCCACAAAAAATAATCATCTCGACGACGAACATACGCTTGCGTCCGAAATAGTCGGATAACCCGCCCAGCGCGACCGCACCGATCAGGATGCCAAACAAGCTGGCGGCACTGACGATGCCGTTTTGCGCGTGGGTGATACCAAACTCGGTCGAGATCAGCGGTAAGGCTACGCCGGTCATGAAGACGACGAAGCCTTCGAAAAACTTTCCCGCCGCCGCCAGCGACCAGATCAGCCATTGCATCGACGTCATCGGCGCCGATGGCAGATGCGTCCCGTCCGACCACGTCGGTTTCTCGTCGATATAGTCCTGCACGGACTTCGGCGGATGCGGGCCTCCGTCGTGATTAATCGAACTCGTGGACACAGGGCGTTCACCTCCGAATACACAGTCTACCGGGTTCGATTTAACGCAACCTTATGGTCGACGTCTTGCTGGGCGCGAGGCCCTTCGCGCGACGCGACGCCGAAGCGGAACGAATCGCGCTAGCGCAAGTGCAAAGCGTCGTTGCCGCGGTGGGCGAGCCGGGCTTTGCCGGGCCCGCTGTTAGACGGCGGCGGGAGCCGCCTGCTGCCCGCCGAATTCAGGCGAGCATGCGCATCTTCTTCCGCATCGCAGCGCCTGGAGTGGCCATCCTCGCGTTCCTGTTTGTCCTGCGCGTGGCGGGTGACGCAGCGCCAACCGGAACGATGGCGATGTACGGCAATCTGCCAGGAGCGCCATGGACGTGTTCGCTTGGCGGGGCGACCTATTCCGCCGTGTATTCGGCAGTGCCGGGCAGCAACACGCTGCACGGGCACCTCTATTCGAAGGGCTCGTCGGAAGACGAGTACTTAGGCTACGATCCGAAGCTCAAACTCTACTGGATCGTCAGTGCCGACTCCAACGGAGCGACCGAGTCGCAGACGTCCCGCGACGGAGTGACCTTCACAGGAACCTTGAACGACGGCGGCGCGACGACCAAGGCGGCTAATACCTACACGATGAGCGGCGCGCATAAGTGGACCGTTCGTGCCCGCGGCACGGCAGGCGGTCAGCCCTACGACGTGCTGGCGACCTGCGTCAGAAATTGAACTCCGCTAACGATTTACGGACCGGCCTTAACGCCCGCAAAATGCGACACGGTCGTCCACGTGTGACCCCCGTCGGCGGTGACCTGAGCGGTGGTCGTGGTTCGCGTACCGTCCGGAGAATAGACGTAGACGTCTCGATAGGTCAGCGTGGCCCCTTTGTAGGGAAAATTGAACGACGCCGTCCACGTATTTCCGTTGACGTTTAGGCGCTCCCAGAGGGGCTTCTCGCCCTTGAAGACTCCGACGCGCGCATAGCTCTTCGATGTGGGACTGTAACTAAATATCGCGAGATCGTTATCGGGAACTCCGTTGCCGGGATTGGAGTTCAGATAATCGCACACCATGAAACCGCGGTTCCGCGCCCAGCCGCAGTCGGCCATGACTGAGTTCGTGTGTGCGCGGCTGTAGGCCGTCTGGTAATCCCGCTCGCTGATTGTCCATCGACCTTCCCAAACGCCAAGCCTCGCAGCCGGGCCCGAAACCGCCGAACCCCCAGGCGCCGCGCCTCCGGGCCGCGCGGCCAGCACCGCCGCCAGCACGACCGCTGGGACCAGCAGTCCCACGAATGCCGCCCTATGCATGTGTTCCACTCGCCTCCGCCGCCTTCAGTCGCAATGTCGCGCGCCTCACAGGACATTCTAGCCGTCGTGCCGCTCCAATTGCATCAGCATCGGCTCAAAACGAACCTCAACGAATCTTAAAGCCGCCTCGAAGAACGCGGCCCCGTTTGGGGCGCCCTGCCTCTAAGACAAGGCCGATGCCGAGGCCTCGATTACAGGGGCGGTGGTACCGATGGAACTCCGCTTCGACGGAGCGATCCGATCTAGAACGGTGGCGAACTGCTTCGTCGTCGTGAGTGCTGTCGGCGGAGACCACGTGGACAGCGGGTTGGTCTGGTAGCGACCGCTCGTAAAGCGCTCGTACAGCGAGCAGATGGCCGCGGCGCACTCGTCTTCGGTGGTTGCAAAGTGACCCAGCCGGTTGCCCTCGATCACATCACCGAGGCGCGCGCGGCTTTGATCCGGACCGATCGCGAGGATCGGCCTTCGCGCTCCGAAGTACTCGTACAACTTACTCGGCACCACCGATATCGGGTTCATTGGAAACAGCATGAGGAGCGCGGCCGCCTGCCGTTCGGCGTGGAGGACTCGCTCGCGCATGGTTACCGGATGCACGATCACGGCATCTTCGAGCTGCAGCCGGCGCGCGGCTTTAAGGACGACTTGATGGTCGTTTCCGTAGAATTCGAATCGCACCGCGGCTCCTGCGGGATGGCCAATGCCACGCAGCTTCCTCACCGAACCGAACAAGAGCTCGGGATTGAGCAGGCCGCCGTATAAATTGCCGGCGTAGAGAATCGTAAACGTCTTCGGCGAGAGATTGGGTATGCTCGCCCACTCTGCGTGATCGACGGCGTTCTCGATGACCTCGACTCCCGGTCTGCGGTGAAGCTTCGTAAGGAGCCCTTGAATCCCCGTGGTAGCGCAGGTGATTGCCGCCGCTTCTCGGGCGCAGCGCACTTCTATTTGGCGATTCAACCGCGACGTCAACGCCGATTTCGGCGCGAACATATTTCCATTCCAGGCGTCGGAGTAATCGGCGAGCCAAGGTATTCCGCGACGGCGTGCAACGATTGCTGCGATCACGTGACTGTGCGCCGGCGAGCAAACGCTCACGACGGCATCGAAATGCCGCCCCGCCGCGATCGCCAGTGCCGACCCCAGCGCTTTGGGGAACCAGCGCGCCGAATTCGGAACGACGCGCCAGAGGCCGCGAACCCGAGCCGCAAAGGGATCTCCAAGCCGCGTTATCGGAACGACCTCGCCGAAGTCGCTTGCAGCGCCGTGCCAAGGTCCGGTGAGCGTGGTCGGAATCCATCCGAAGGCCGGCAGCAGCCGGGCGAGCCGGCCCGGGCGCAAGGCGCCTGCCCCCGGCATTGGCGGGAAACAGTAAGAAATCAGCAGCACGGATTTCGGCACGACGCGCTCTTCAGTACTGGCCGAGCGTGCCGTCGGCTTTAGCACGAACGACGGCCGCGCGAAACGCGTAGAGCGAACACGGCAACAAGACGAGCGTTGCGGCCGAAAGCCAAATCGCGTCGGACGAGAGAGCCTGCAGGCTTAGCCCGTCAAACGCGCCGCGAATCCCGGCCAGCGCGTGCGTGAGTGGAAGCATCCACGACACACCCTGCAGCCAAAACGGCAACAGCGATACCGGGAACAGCACGCCGGCCAGCACCGTCGAAGCCCGGCCGAAAATGGACTGCGTCGGTGCGGTCTGCTTGAAGCGCACGACCACGGCCGCGCCGATGATGCCGATGGGGACGGTCGCCGTAATCGACAAGATGAGGAAGATCGCAAGTGAAGCGAGGTTCACGTGGTGAAGGTCGAGACCCAGCAGCATCGCCACGCTGAGATACAGCGCGACTTGAATCAGCGCGAACGTGAAGGCCCAGGCACTCGCGGCTAAGACGACGAGCGAAACGCTCGTCGGCGTTGCGAGGACGGCCTCGAACGTGCCGTAGACCTGCTCGTTGCGGATCGAGTTCTCGAAGCACAAGAGCGCCGTGCTCTGGAGGGTCACGAAAGCCACGTTGACGACGGCGTAGTTGAAATAGGTTGCCATGCGGCCGTTTCCGAAGACCGCCGACTCCGGAACCAATTTCGACACGAACCATAGCCCTACGACGCTCGCAACAATAGCGAACCAGCCCAAGAAGAAGGCCACGCGATAGGACATCATCAGCCGGGCGTCGCGCAGGAAGGTCGCCCAGACTTTGCGAGTCCCGATCTCAAACTCGGCCAGCATCGAAGCCCTCCGAAATCAGGTCGGCGAAGATTTCGGCCGGCCGTCGCTCTTGCGGACGTATCGCAGAAACGCAAACGCCGTTGGCGCTGACCGCGCGCAGCAACTCCGTCAGAGCGCGCGGGTCGGCGTTCAAGAGGACGTGTAAAAGCACGCCCTCAGCGGCGTTCCTGACCTCCAAGCCCAGCAGTCCGGTCACGGCCCGCGTGCGCGCAAGCAGTTCGTCGTCGGTACGATCGACCGTGATTTCGTAGCGCACCGGCCCGATCGCACGCGCGTCGAGTTCGCTCGGCGGCGCGACCGCGACGACCCGGCCGCGCCGAAGCACGGCGATCCGTCCGCACAACTCCCAGGCTTCTTCCAGCGTGTTGGTGGCCAAAAGCACTGTCTTGCCGCGTCGCGCCACGAGTTCGTCGCGCAGGAACGCTCGGATTCCGGCGGCATGCGCCGGATCGACCGCTCTCGTCGGTTCGTCGAAAATCAGCAATTCGGGGTCGCGGAGCAACCCGCGCGCGATCCCGAGGCGCTGCTTCATTCCGGACGAGAACTCGTCGAAGCGACGGTCCAAGTCTTCTGAAAGGTCGACCAGCCGCACGACCTCGTCGATGCGTTCTCGCAGGTTGGCCCCGTAAAGCCCGACCATCGCGCCGAAATACTCGAGATTCCGCCTCGCGCTCAATCGGTAGTAGAAACTACGATCGTCGGTGCAGCACAGGCCGACCCTGCGCCGGACGTCGGGCGCACCCGACCGCACGTCGGCGCCCCCGACTCGAACGCTTCCGCGGTCGGCGACGACCAGGCCCGCGACGATCCGGAGAATGGTGCTCTTCCCAGCGCCGTTGGGCCCGAGCAATCCGAACAGCTCGCCCCGCCGGACGCCGAACGATATGCCTTCCAAGGCCGTCCGCCGCTGCACGCGTCCGCGATTGCGCAACCACGGCACGAAGCCCAGCGCTACAGGGAACGTCTTCGTCAGGCCGATTACTTCGAGGAAGTCAGGCTCCACCCGCGCCGGCCCCCGGACCGTTCTTCAGCATGCGGCTCCTCCTAGGCCTATCCCGAGGATGCGCCCTTGGCGCCTAGGCGTCTATGCGTAGAATTACTACCATTTTTGGAGCTCCGGCACCAGGGGCAGCCTTAATTCCCGGGCCGGCATATTCTTTCGGGATGTCCGGTTTTAGGGATGTCCGGTTTTAAGGATGTCCGGTTTCGCGCAGACTGCGTACCAGAATCCGTCCGGGGGTAAGAATGTGCTCGCTTAAGAGCGCGCACGCTTCCTCCGTCTTTTTTCGCTTGACGAGTCCGAGCAATTTCCGGTGTTCGCGCTGCGATTCCGACAGGTTGTTCGTTACCTCGACTTCCCGGTGGACGTATCGTTCGACGCTGCGTTGCAGCGAAAGAATCTCGGCGACCAGTCGCGATCGCTCCGCGCGTTCGTAGAGGATCGAGTGAAATAGCGAATTTAGCGCCGCCCACCGTTCCGGCTGGCCGTCGATCCGATCCAGCACTCGAGCCGCCCTCTGCAGATCTTCGGTCCTAAGTCTGGGCACGGCGGCGCGCAGCGCACAGCACTCTAAGGCGGCGCGCATTTCGTTTAGCTCTTCCAGTTCGGCCGCAGAAAGGGCTGCGACCACCGCACCGCGACGCGGTCGAATCTCGATGAGCCGTTCGGCCTCGAGTTTGAGGAACGCCTCACGAATCGGAACGTGGCTGACGCCAAACGATCGGGCGACCTCATCCTGCCGCAAAGGCTCCCCCGGAGCGAGCCGCCCGCTCACGATGTCGTCGCGCAGCCGCTCGACGACGATGCCGGGCGTTGACACCGGAAGCTTCACATCGATAATATATTATCTATCCATATGAAGGTCAAGCCGGAATAATCGGGCATGCCGCTGGGACGATCGCTTCCCGCCGTGGCCGTCACGGCGATGCTGCTCTCGGCAGCCCCGCACGCATCGCGCGCCGGCGCCGACCCGCGCGTTGCAAATCTCATCGCCGAATCGGGAGCCGCGCTCAACGTCGCAGCGCTGAAATCGATTCGAACGCTCCACGCTCGCGGTAGTCTGGTTGCGTCGGGCCTTTCCGGAACGGGCGATACCTGGAACGAGATGGGCGGTGTGCGAGAGGCCGCACGTTTTTCCACACCTCCGCTTGGCGGCGGTAGCGGCTGGGACGGCAACCTGAGCTGGACCCTCGATCAGACCGGACTCGTAATCGTCGACGGAAGCGTCCTCGGCATCTCGAGCGCCGTCAATCAAGCCTATTTTACGAACGACGATCTGTGGACGCCCGGCTACGGCGGTGCGAGCGTCGCGTGGGGCGGTTCGAGGGTAGAGAAGGGCGAGACGTTCGACGTTCTCACCGTCACGCCGCCGAAGTCCAGCGTACCGATCGACGTCTTCTTCGATCGCTCGACGCATCTTCCGGTCAAGGCGGTGCAGACCGCCGGCCCGCTGGTCACGACTATATCCATGGCGAACTTCAAGCCCGTTGACGGTCTCATGATCCCATATCGTCTGGACACGTCGAATAACGCGGGCAGTACGTCCTCGTTTACGGCGACCAGCGTCGAGGCGAACCCGCCGGGCGGTGAAGGTCCTCTGGCGGTCCCCACATCGTCGCCGCACGACTTCTCGATCGCGCACGGCGCGCAACAGGCCTCGGTGCCGGTTCAGATTTCCGAAAGTCACGTATATCTCGACGTGCTGCTCGACGGGAAGGGGCCGTTTCATTTCGAGTTCGACACCGGCGGGGCCAATGTCGTCGATTCGTCGGTCGCCGAAGCGCTAGGGGCCGCGAGCGGCGGATTCAGCCAGGTTACCGGCGTGGGAAGTTCGAGCGCAGCTTCGAGTTTCGCCACGATCCAGACGCTCCAAATCGGGAACGCACGCGTATCCAATCAAGTCTTTATCACGCTTCCGATCGCTAAGAGCCTAGCCAAGGTTCACGGAATGCGGCTGGACGGCTTCATCGGCTATGAAGTCCTCTCGCGTTTCGTGACGACCTTCGACTATGCCGATAAGAGGGTCGTGTTCCGCCTGCCGGGCGCGTTTACGCCTGCGCCAGGTGCAACCGTCATACCGATCGTGCAGTACGGCACGCAGCCGCAGTTCGATTGCAGGATCGACGACGTCCCGGCGACGTGTACGCTCGACACCGGCGCGCGCGACTCAATTTCGCTCTTCACACCCTTCGTCGAAGCGCATCCAAGTGTGGTGCCGGCGACGCTTACTGCACCGGGAGTCAATGGGTTCGGCGTCGGAGGCCCCCATATCGGCCGGCTCGGACGCGTTCGGACGCTGTGCATCGGCGGTCTGACGCTACACGACCTCGTCGGAGATTATAGTACCAAAGGCACGGGCTCGCTCGCGATGCCGTTCATCGGCGCCAATATCGGCGGCGCCGTTTGGAAGCGCTTCACCATGACGCTGGATTACCGGCGGCTGACCATGACGCTGACCCCCAATGCCGCATTTTCGCTGCCGGAGCATTGGGATCGCAGTGGGCTCTTCCTGCTCGATAACGGCGCGATGACGATCGTCGACGTGCGGCCCGGCACGCCTGCAGCCCGAGTGGGACTCGAAAAGGGCGACGTCATCCTGTCGCTCGACGGCTCGTCGAAGCTGTCGCTGAACGCGCTTCGCAACCAGTTTATGGCGGCGCCGGGCACCGTCGAGCATCTCGTCGTCGAGAACAAGGACGGCGTCACGCATAGCGTCGACCTGACGCTCGCCGATTACGTATAGCCTAGGGCTCGGGCGGAGACGGATTCTCCCAGGACGTGCCGTCGGCATAACGCACGCGCAGCACGGCGCAATACGGAAACTCCGTGCCGGTCGGGAAAACCTCGCGGCTGACGACGAACTCGTGGTCGATGGTGACGCCGGGAGAGAATCTTCCGACGTCCTTCGCAACGGCCACCAGCGACCCGCGGGCCACCAATCCCCAATCGACCTCGGTTGCGATGTTGCCGGCTTCGTTCTTATAACTGACGTCCAGGAATCCGTCCCAATAGGGAAAGTACGCGGCGCCGTAATGCCAGTACCCGTAAGGATCGATCCACGGATGGTATTCGGCCGGCGCGTGCCGGTGCGCGCCGCAGCCGAGGACGACGATCTGCGAACCCGGAGTCTGACGCTGCGCGGTTACGTTCGCGTTGCTGACCGCGAGCAGCCCGATGGCAAGGCCGAGTCCGGCATACCTCATGCCGGAAGCCTACTCGCCGGACGGGAAGATCGCAGGAAGCCGCCTTCACCGGTTATTCCAGATCCGCGCTCCCGCGGCGAGCGGAAAACGCCCGATGGCCACGAAGCGATTCAGGCCATGACGCGCATCAACGACGTCGGCGGTATGACGGGCTTCGGAGCGATCGACGTCTCCGACGACGCGCCGGGTTTCCATCACGAGTGGGAGGCGCGCGTTTTTGCCATCAACCGCCTCTTGCTGCAGAAGGGCGTCTACAATCTCGACGAGTTTCGGGACGCGATCGAGCGGATGGATCCCCTCGATTATCTGGAGGCCTCGTATTACGAGCGCTGGCTGCACGGCATCGAAACGCTGTTGCGCGCGAAGGGGCTCATCGGTGCGCTTTGACGTCGGCGACCGCGTGCGAACGCAGAATCGTAATTCCCTCGGGCATACGCGGCTGCCGGCCTATCTACGCGGCCGTGATGGCGAAATCGTCCGCCGCCTCGGCGCGTTTCCACTGCCGGATGTGCGAGTTTCGGGCAGCGCGGATGCACCGAAGGAGGAGTTGTATACCGTACGGTTCGCCGCCGCGGCGGTATGGGGCGAGACCGCGCAGGAGCCGGACGTCTGCGCCGATTTGTTCGCGCCCTATCTGGAGCGCGCCGAGTGAGCGTTCACGCCTCCGATCACGAAGCCAGCGCCGCGGCCTCCAATCGCGTCAAGCGGCTGGTCGCGGAGCTCGAGCGCCGCGGCATCCTGGAAGAACGCGTGCTCGACGGAATCGTCGAAGACTTCCTGCTGCACGCTTCACCGGCCAACGGAAAACGCGTGGTCGCGCGCGCGTGGTTGGATGCCGCGTTTAAGAAACGATTGCTCGACGACGCCGGCGCCGCGGTAGCGGAACTCGGCATCGACATGAGTCATTGGGCTCCGGTCGAACTGCGAGCCGTCGCGAACACGCCCCGGCAGCACAACGTGATCGTCTGCACGCTCTGCTCCTGTTATCCGATTGCCCTGCTCGGCCCGTCGCCGGCTTGGTATAAGAGCGAGGCGTACCGTTCGCGAGTCGTCCGCGATGCGCGCGGCGTTCTCGCGGAGTTCGGTCTGCAACTCCCTCCGGAAACGAAGATCATCGTGTGGGACAGCACCGCGGAAGCGCGCTATATCGTTGTGCCGCAGCGGCCTCCCGGCACCGAGCGCCTCTCCGAGGACCACCTCGCCGAACTCGTGACGCGAAACGGCTTGATCGGCACCGCAGCCGTTTAGGTCGCGCCGCCGTTACTCGCGTCACTTTTGCTCGCCGAGGCTCTCGCCGAACGCGATCGTGTTCCCATCGGGATCGACGAACGACGTTTTGCGGTAGAGACCGGGCTTCGTTTCCATTGGCGGAACTTCAATGCCGCGGCCGGCAAGCTCGCGCAAGTGCTCGCCTAAATCCCCTACGAGCATCGTCACCAGGGAGCTGCCGGCGCGCTTGACATCCTGCACGATGTAGATCCACGCGCCTTCCCTAATCTGCCACATGCATTCGACGTCGTCGACGACGATGACGTCCGGCTCGCGGCCGAGCAGCGCTCGGTACCATGCTGCCGCGCGGCGATAATTGCTCACCGCAACGCCGGCGAAAACGAGTTCGACGTCGCCGCGTGGGTCACTCACGGCCTTCGCGGTTCTTTATCTACGATATGCGCACGACGATGACCGCGATATCGTCGCGGCGCCGGCCCTTACAGTGCGATTCGGCTGCCTCCAAGATGCGCTCGGCGGCTTTTACTTCGGAGAGGTTGCGGCACTCGGTAATCAGACCGATTAACCGGTCCACCCCGAAGAGTTCGCCGGCGTTGTTTCGCGATTCGGTTACTCCATCGGTTGTCGCGACGATCAGGGCGCCCGGTTCGACGTTCACGAAGGCTTGCTTGAAGAGATGATGCTGATCGTCGAATACGCCAATGAGCGGAGCGGTCGTCTGAAGCAAAGCCGGCTTTTCGCCCGGCTGCACGATGATCGCCGGCTCGTGTGCGGCCGAAGCGTAATGGAATAGCCGTCTACTAGGATCGAACAAGCCGTAGAAGACGGAGGCGAACGAATCGTGGCCTTCGAACGCGTTGTTCTCTAAGTAGAGCCGGTCGAGGGATCGCAGAACGCGTTCGGGAGAGAGGCCCTGAGATGCGTAGGCGCGCAAGCCGTACTTGATCATCGCGGCGTGTATCGCCGCCTGCGCACCCTTTCCGGCAATATCGGCCACCGCAATCGCCACCGCATCGTTGTCGAACTGGTAGACGTCGACGAGGTCGCCTCCGACGTGTCCCTCGGCGAGCTTGTACTTGATGGCGTACGAGATGCCGGCAATCCGTTTGTCGGTACTCGCGAAGAGGTGCTCCGCCAGGGTCCTCGCCGCGGCCGCCGTCATGTTCTCGAAACGAAGCTCGACGTTAGCACCGCCGCCACCGGTAGCTTCACTTATCGGGGTGGTGGGTGGCGTTTCGATTCCTACGGTTATCGATTCGATGGGTTTACCGGACGTCAAGGATTCTCACACTCGAAATAGAGGGGAAGCCACCTTACTGCGGTGTCCGTGACGAAAGTCCTCCGATTTCGGGTTGGGCCATGCCTCACCGCGGGCGACATACGAGTCCGCCGGCCGCAGTATCGTTCTCGCTTCCCCGCACGAATATCGGCGCGTTTTCCGCGAGCCACAGCGCGACGTTCGTCGTCGTATCGACGACGGTGTCCGGCCCCATCGCCTTCGCATCGTTCGGATCGGTACTCTCGTAATCGTCGACCGCCCACTCGCTCGGCACGGCATGGTGGCGCGCTAGCGCCCCGACGAACGTCCGGGTATCGGCCGTGAAATCGCTTCGGCCCGAGTATGGGGAGATTAACGCCGTCGTACGCAGCCCGTGACCGTTTCCCCACCGGATAGCTTGCTCGATAAATCTCTGGTATCCAGCTCCGCTTCCCCCGCTGAGAAAGAACTTCGGCGGAGCGTCGAAGGCGATCCCTCCACCGTACGTTGCTTCGAATCGAGAGAGCCGATAGAACGGACTTGCGATGTCGTAGTACGCAGCGCGAGTCGGTGGAAAGATCGGGTTGCCGGCCTCCCACGGCAGGTTGGGAGCGACGATCGGTGCCATCGATTCGATCCCAGCCGATCTGCCGGCGAGCGTCCACGCCTTCCAGGCGCGCACGTTTTCGGGTGTAAAGCGAATTGCCGACGGCGGCATGTATGGAACGTCGACGTTGGCCGCGTTTGGTCTGAGGCCGCTCTCGAGGTATTGATAGCGGTAGTATTGAGGATAGCGGCTTGGCGGTAGCGTGAAGTAATTCGCACCGGCCAAGCCGAGCTCGGCTTCGCCTGGGCTGGTTCCGGCAAAGACGCGTTCGATCGCATCGAGAATGGCGTACGGCTTCGATGGTTGGGCTGCCGATATTGCCGCCGCCACGGCCACGCCGTGCTCGTAGAGCTTTACGTGCCCCGCCGCGAGAAGCTCTGACGTAAAGTTGCGCTTGACAAGGGTGTTGAA
>DATJUC010000044.1:0-8287 GCA_035502675.1 Candidatus Acidiferrales bacterium
ACAAAGGTTTGAAAGCCGAAGTCAAGATGAGCGCCAGCAACGCGAAGGCCGGCGCGATCTTCGTCGTCGGCGAAGGCACCAGCGATGCCGACATCACCGGCACCTATGCCGGCGCAAAGTTTCCGCTGTTCGCTTCGAAGGGGGCTCCCTGCTACGCGGTTACGGCCAAGGGAAGCGACAAGCCGGCGAAGTGCGTCGGAAAGGGCTTTCTCTACATGATCGTGACCAATCAGGGCAAGAGCACCGTGACGTTCAAGGGCACGCCCGCCGTGACGATCTCCGGCAAGTTGCCGGGCACGAAGCGCTGCGAGATCGACGGGCTCGTCTCGGCCGGCGCGAAGGGCAAATTCGGCTGGGCGATGCTGCCCATTTACGGCGTTCCCAAAGCCGGCAGCGTGGCGTTCGCCTCGGCACCGAGCACCTTGGCGTTCAAGAGCGGCTCGGCATACATCTTCGGTTATAGCTGCGAGTAGGCTCCGGCGGCTCGGGCGAAACGGGGGGTGGACACCTTCGGCGGCCGGCTGGTATACTAACCGCCGTTGTCCGCCTCCCGATCGACAGGAGCACGTTCTTGCCCAACATCAAAGCCGCGGAAAAGTGGTCGCGGCAGACCGAGAAGCGCAGCGTTCGCAACAAGGACGCGAAGAGCCGTCTGAAGACCGCCTATAAGAAGGCCGTTGCCGGAACGGGCGACTCGGCCAGCAGCGTCGAGAGCCAGTTCGACAAAGCAGCGGCCAAAGGCATCATTCACCCCAACAAAGCCGCCCGTAAGAAGTCGCGGCTGGCGCGCGCCATCGCAAAGGCCGCGACCGCGCCGGCGAAGCCGGTGAAGACCAAGGCCGGCAAAGCGGCGAAGCCCGCCGCCAAGCCCGCTTCGAAAAAGACCTCTAAGAAAGGCTAGCCTGTCTTGAACGCGCCCGATCCGCGCGAGGCGTTTCTCGCGACGATGGGGCGCGAACTCCATCGTGCGGGTATTGCAACCGACGCGATCGAGGAGAGCCTTACGCAGCTCGCGCGTTCGGTCGGGCTGCAAGCCCAGGTCTTCGCACTTCCCACCTATATCACGATCGCGCTAGGTCCGGATTGGAACCAGCGCACGGTCATGATGCGACTGGATCCGGGGCGCGTCAGCCTGCGGAAGATCGCACTCCTCAACGAAATCTACGACCGCCTCAGGGGCGGTCGTATCGATTTCGAGGCCGCCACCAAGCTGCTCGACGAAGTCGACGTGCGTTGGCCCGGTCTGCCCGCGTGGTATGAGATTCCGGCGCTTACCTTGATTGCGATCGGCGTCGCGCTGATTCTCGGCGGCGGTCCGCGCGAGCTGGGCGTTTCGGCGACGATCGGTTTCGTGACCGGAGCGTTGAGCGTGGTCGCCTCTCGCAGCCCGGTCGTCACGCGGCTGTTCGACGTCGTCGCCGCGTTCCTGGCGACGCTCATCGTGGCGGCGTTCATTCATTTCGTCGGCCCAACCAACGTCTACGTCTCGATCGTGGCCGGAATCGTCGTCCTTCTGCCCGGCTATACCCTGACGCTCGCCCTCCACGAACTCGCCAACGACTTCCTGGTGGCGGGCATGGCGCGTCTAGGAAAGGTGCTCGCCGTTCTGCTGGCGTTGGGGTGCGGCGCGTTCCTGGCGTTGGCGATGGTCCCGTCGCTGCTGCGCGGCGGGGCGCTGCACACGCATCCCGTTTCGGCGACGTGGTGGTTCGTCGCGTCTGTCTGCTTGGCGATCGGGATGTCGATCGACCTGGACGCACGCCTGCGCGACGTTGCCTGGGTCTTTGCCGCGAGCTTCGTCGCGCTGTTGTGCACGCACGTGCTGAGCGCGACGTCGGCGCACGCGGTAGCGCCGTTCATCGCGGCGTTCATCTGCGGAATGGTCGCCAACGTCGGCGCGCGCTTTCTGCGCGTTCCGCAGGCGATCATGCTGGTACCCGCGCTGATCGTGCTCGTGCCCGGCAGTCTGAGCTACGAGAGCCTGCTGTTCGCGTTCACCGACGACGTCAACGGCGCGCTGATTCTCGCGGGCAACGCGATCGTCGCCGCGATCCAGCTGGTTGCGGGACTGCTGCTCTCGCAGCTGGTCCTGCCGGCCTCCGCGTTGCGCTTGCGGCAGGGCTCGCGCCAGGTCCGCTAGCGCGCTGCGGGCGCGTTACGGATCGACGTTGATCGCCAGCCGCGTGCGGCGGTCGCCGCGTGCCAGGGGCAGAATGCGCTCGCGAATCGCGCTCCGCGTTGCGGCGCCCTTACGCGTGCGCAGCGCGAGGCGAAAGCGCCACTCGTCGTTGAGCCGCGCGATCGGATACGGTGCCGGTCCGAGCACGTCGACGAACTCGAGCGGCTGCAGCTCCCGCGCGTAACGTTGGGCGGCCGTCTCGGCGGCGCGCCGCGAGCGCGAGACGACGCCGAGATAGACGAGACGCCGCGCCGGCGGGTATCCGAGTTCGGCGCGGTGCCGCAACTCCTCGGCGGCGAAGCCTTCGTAGTCGTGATCGGCGGCGAAGCGAATGGCCGGGTCGTGCGGCACGTAGGTCTGCACGATCGCCTCGCCGGGTCCGGTGCGCCCGCTGCGCCCGCAGACTTGCGCGATCACGTCGAAGGTACGTTCGGAAGCGCGGAAGTCGGCGACGTGCAATCCGAGATCCGCGGCTATCACCGCCGCCAGCGTCACGGTGGGAAAATCCAGCCCTTTGGCGACCATTTGGGTGCCGACCAACACGTCGGCTTCGCTTTCGAACTCGCGTAAGATCCGGGCGTGGTCGCCGACGCGGGTCGTCGTGTCCGAGTCCATCCGTACGACGCGCGCCGCGGGGAAGAGCTTCGCAACCTCGGACGCCACGCGTTCGGTTCCGATTCCGAACTCGCGGATCGACGCGGTGCCGCAGGCCGGACACGTCGCGGGGATCGGGGCTTGAAAATCGCAGTAGTGGCAGCGCAGTAATCCTTCGCCGCGATGCGCCGACAGCGAGACGCTGCAGCGCGGGCACTGGGGAACGTGACCGCACGTACGGCACAGCATGAAGCCCGCGCTGCCGCGCCGGTTTACGAACAGCACGCTCTTCTCGCTGCGCTCCAGCCTCGCGCTCAGCGCCTGTACCAAGGCAGTGCTGAAGACGCGCCGGTTGCCGGCCTTGAACTCCTCGCCGAGGTCGACGATCCGGACGCTCGGCATAGGTGCCTTGGTCGCGCGTTCGCGCATCTGCAGAAAACCGATGCGGCCGGCCCGCGCCGCCGCGTAGCTCTCCAGCGACGGCGTGGCGCTTCCCAGCAAGAGCGTCCCGTTCTCGCGGCGCATGCGTTCGCGAGCCACGGCGACCGCGTGGTAGCGCGGCACGCCGTCCTGCTTGTAGCTGCTTTCGTGCGACTCGTCGACGATCGTCAGCCGAACGTCGCGCAGCGGCGCGAAGACGGCGCTGCGCGCACCGACGACGACGTCGACCTCGCCGCGGCGGCAGGCTTGCCATGCGTCGAAACGCTCGCGGTCCGAGAGCGCCGAATGCAGCACCGCGACGCGGTCCCCGAAGGCGTCTTCGAAGCGCCGCGCCGTTTGCGGTGTCAGCGAGATCTCCGGCACCAGCACGATGGCGCGGCCGCCGTCGCGGAGCACGCGATCGATGGCGGCGACGTAGACGTAGGTTTTCCCGCTGCCGGTCACTCCGTAGAGCAGCGTCTCGGAGTGAGAGCGCGCCGTCAGCGCCTCCACGATGCGCTCCAGCGCGGCCTGTTGCTCGGCCGTCGGCGGCGGCTGGGCGTGTGCTACGTGCGCCGCGCGCTGCCGCCCCGGCAGCACGTCGCGCTGCCGGATTGCGCCGTTGGCAACGGCACGGGCGATGACGGCGCTCGAAAACCCGGCCAGCACGGCGTCGGCGCGCGGCACTCCGCCTGCGCGTTCGGTGACGAACCGCACCAGCGCCTGTGCCTTTTTCCCGCGAATCGGCGCGTCGCCGGGATCGAGCACTGCAATCCGGTATTCGCGGGTGCGCGGATCGACCAGACGCCGTTCGCGCCGCAGCTCGCCGGACCGCAACAGTGCTTGGACGTACCGCAACAGCGCCGCGCGATCGCCGATGCGCCGCGCCTCCGGATGGCGCAGCAAACGCTCGAGCGGAAAACTCTCCTCGAACGCTTCCCAGATCAGACGAACGAAACGCTGCGGAACCGACGGATGCTGCGACGGCTCGGGTGCCAGGGCCGCGCGCACGAGCGTGTCGCGCATCGTCGGCACTGCACCGGCGAGCACGACCGCCCCGAGTGCTTCCCCGAGCGTGCAAACGTACCGGTCGGCCACGAACCGCGCGAGGGCGAGGCCGGTCTCGTCGAAGGCCGGCGGAACGTCGAGGCGTTCGGCGACCGCTTTGGTGCCCGGTGGAAGCTCGAGCGCGTCGCGCACCGGTGAGATCACGTACGCCAGCACCTCACGCGTCCCGAGCGGAACCCGCACGACATCGCCGACCTGCAAGTCCAACGATCCCGCGCCGTAGGTCAGCGGAAGGTCGAAACGCGACGAGCGGATGACCGCCAGCGCGTCGACCACGCGCACGTCA
Source organism: Candidatus Acidiferrales bacterium (assembly GCA_035502675.1). Lineage (GTDB taxonomy): Bacteria > Vulcanimicrobiota > Vulcanimicrobiia > Vulcanimicrobiales > Vulcanimicrobiaceae > DATJUC01. Next base: position 4,548 of record DATJUC010000044.1, read on the forward strand.
GCCTCCTCGCCGGCGCTCGGTCGACGCGGCCGGCATCCGCCGCAGCGCCGACAGCGTCGCCCGCACCGCGCGCGGCGAACATTCGACGCCGTATTCGACCTCGCCGATGGCGCGCGGCAAGACGAAACGCAGGCGGCCGGCGCGGCGCTTCTTGTCGGACCGCATCGCCGCTTCGATCGCGGCCGCGTCGAGTGGGGTGCGCAGGGGCATGCCGAGCAAGGTCAGCAATGCCAGCACCCGCAGATGCTCGGCTTGGCTGAAACGTCCGGTTCGCAACGCCAGCAATCCGGCGGCGCGCAGCCCGAGCGCCACCGCCGCTCCGTGGGTAACGCGGTAGGCCGACGCGCGCTCGATCCCGTGCGCGAACGTGTGACCGAGATTGAGCACTTCGCGCAGCCCGGCTTCCTCTCGATCGTCCGCGACGATCGCGCTTTTCACCTTGACGGCCGCGTCGACCAGCTCGACCCACGGCCAACGCCAGAACGGATGCGGAGAAAGCGTCTCCAGCGTGTCGAACAGTTCTTCGCCCTCGATCAACGCGGCCTTGACGATCTCGGCCAGCCCCTCGCGCACGGCGCGTTTCGGAAGCGTCTGCAAGGCGGCGACGTCGCAGAACACCGCGACCGGATCGCGAAAGGCGCCGGCCAAGTTCTTACCGCCGCGCAGGTCGACGCCGGTCTTTCCGCCGACCGCCGCATCGACCATCGCCACCAAGCTGGTGGCGACGTGGGCGTACGGCACGCCGCGCATGAAGGTTGCCGCCGCGAACCCGAACAGGTCCGATGCGACCCCGCCGCCGACGCCGACGACCAGCGTTCGCCGGTCGGCCCCACTCGCCACCAGAGCGTCCATGACCCGCTCGAGCGTGCGCAGGTTCTTGCGCGGCTCCCCCAGCTCGAATGCCGCGAGCGCCACGCAACGCCGCCCCGCATCGCGCGCCACGCGCCGCGCAATCGCGCGCACGTCGGATTGCGCGTCGCAGAGAACCGCCACCGAAGCGCGCTCGCGCGTCAGTTGGCGAATCGCCGGAAACAAGCCGTCGCCGATCCAGATCGGATAACCGAGATCGCGGTTGACCAGCGGTTGCGTCAGATCTCGATCTTCTTCTTGTGCAGCCACTCGATGATGCTGTCGACGGCCTGCGCCGTGCTCAGTTGGTCGGCTTCGACGACGTAGTCGGCATGCGCGTATTGGGGCATTCGCTTGACGTAGAGCTCGCGAATGCGCGCCAGCGACGGGGCCGGTCCCAGCAGCGGACGAACGATCTTGCTGCGACGCATGCGCTCGAGTGCCTGTTCGGGCGTCACCTTGATGAAAACGCGATAGGCGCGCTTCTTGAGCAGTTTCTGATTGTCGTCGAGCGTCAGCGCACCGCCGCCCAGCGCGACGACGCCGGCATCGCCGTCTTCCAGCACGCCGGCGAGCGCGGCCCGTTCGTACCGGCGAAATGCCGACTCACCTTCGTTGTAGAAGATGTCCGAGATCGCACCGTGCTCGCGCACCACGATGTCGTCGGTGTCGAAGAACGCGCATTTGAGCTTGCGCGCGAGGCGCTTGCCGATGGTGGACTTCCCCGCGGCCATAAAGCCGACGAGCGCGATATGCCGTTTCATACGTTCTCCGCCTCGGCGCCTTCGAAAAGGGTCTCGGCGGCATCCCGGCTGCGCGCCAGATTGTCGAGAGTTTCCTCCATCGAATCGCCGCCGTACTTTTCGAGCAGCGGGGCCATCAGCGCCAAGCGAACCATGGCCTCGCCGACGATCGCCCCGGCCGGGACCACGCAGACGTCGCTGCGCACGACCGTGGCGGGGGCGTCGGTGCCCTCGTGCAGGTTCACCGACGGCAGGGCTTTCATCAAGGTGGGGATCGGCTTGACCGAGACCCGTACCAAAATCGGCTGGCCGTTGCTCATGCCGCCTTCGATGCCGCCGGCGCGATTGCTGGGTCGCACGACGCCGCCGTTCTCCAAGGCGAAGACGTCGTGCGCCTGGGACCCGGGCTTCGACGCAACCGCGGCGCCTAAGCCGATCTCGACCGCTTTGACCGTTTGCATCGCCATGACCGCGCCCGCCAGGATGCCGTCGAGGCGCTGGCCGGGCTGACGATTGCTGCCGACGCCGACCGGCATGCCGTCGACGCGCACGACGAACTGGCCGCCCAGCGTGTCGCCGTCCGCCTTGGCGCGATCGATCGCGTCGATCATGGCCGACGCGGTGGCTGCGTGGGGACAGCGAACGTCGCTGGCTTCGACCTCACGTTGGTCCCAGTCGTCCAGCGCCGGCGCCTCGACGTCGCCGATGCGGTGCACGTAGCTGCGCGTTACGATGCCCAGCGCCTGCATGAACTGCGCGCAGATGGCGCCCAAGCAGACGCGCATGGCGGTTTCCCGCGCGCTGGCCCGCTCGAGAACGTTACGCAGATCGCGCTGACGGTACTTGAGAGCGCCGGCAAAGTCGGCGTGTCCCGGACGGGGATTGGTCAGCGGCTCGCCGCCGCCCGTCAACGGATCCATCAGGGCGCGCACTTTTGGCGTGAGGTGGTCGCGATTGCGTACCATCGCCGCGATCGGCGATCCAAGCGTAACGCTGCCTCGAACGCCGGCGAGGAGCTCGACACAGTCGCGTTCGATCTGCATTCGGCCCCCGCGTCCGTAGCCGCCTTGCCGGCGTGCCAGGGTCTCGTCGACGGCGGCAACGTCGATTCGCAGATGCGCGGGGATGCCGTCGAGGATGCCGACGAGGGCCGGGCCGTGCGACTCGCCGGCCGTTAGATAGCGAAACATCGAGGGTCGCCGCTTCGGCGGACGGAGCGACGGCTCTTGCGTTTAGCGCAAAGGGCGCCGGGTATGAGGGCTGCATGACACACCCCCTTCCTCTCCACGGTCTCCGGGTTGCGATTTTGGTCGAAGACGGCTTCGAGCAGGTCGAAATGACCGGACCGCGCGACGCACTCCGCGATGCCGGTGCCGTTACCGAGATCGTCTCGCCGAAAAAAGACACCGTGCGCGGTTACAATCACGAAGATCCGGCCGACGAGTTCAAGGTCGACGCGACGATCGCCGAGGCCGACCCGATGAACTACGACGCGCTGCTTCTGCCCGGAGGGGTCCGCAATCCGGACGCGCTGCGCATCGACAACAAGTCCGTGCTCTTCGTCCACGCCATGGAGACGGCCAAGAAGCCGATCGCCGCCATCTGCCACGGACCGTGGATGCTGGTCGAAACCGGATACGTGCGCGGGCGCACGCTGACCTCGTGGCCTTCGCTTCGAACCGATATCGTCAATGCCGGCGGGAACTGGGTCGACGAGCCCGTCGTCAAGGACGAACTGCTGGTGACCAGCCGGAATCCCGGCGACATCCCGCGCTTCAACAAGGCGATGGTCGAACTGTTTACCCCGACGGCGCAGGCGGTAGCGGGCTAGGCGAGATCGTGACCAGCCGCTGCGCCGTGAGATACCACAGCGTGTCGGGCACGGCGTGAGCGGCGAACTTGTGCTGAAAGCTTCCTCGGAAGAACGCGCTGTCGCACGACGCCCCGCACGGGGGAACGTTCGGCAGCGCGTATTTCGTGACGGTCCCGTCCTCGGCGACCAGACCAACGGATTGCTCGTCGATGGCGGTAACCCAGATGCTGCCGTCCGCGGCCGTCGCGATTCGGTCGACGGGACTACCCAGCAAGGGCCGGTAGGTGTGGACGCGGCCGTTCGGCAGGACGTGTCCGATCGCCGAGCCGTTGTCG
>DATJUC010000045.1:0-7751 GCA_035502675.1 Candidatus Acidiferrales bacterium
GGCATGGCGCCGTGCCGCACAACGCGATCGACCCGATCGTCGAGGCAGCCCGACTGGTGCTCGACCTGCAAACCATCGTCAGCCGCGAAATCAAGGCCACGGATCCGGCCGTGGTCACGGTCGGGGCGATCCACGGCGGCACCATCCATAACGTCATCCCGCGCACGTGCAAGATGCTCGGAACGGTGCGCGCCTTCTCCAGCGAGGTTCGCGAAGCGATGCCGCAGCGGATCGAGCGAATTTTGAGTTCTTGCTGCGCGGCATCGGGAGCCGAATACGACTTCGCCTACTTCGATCGTTACCCGGTCACCGCCAACGATCCGGAGCAGACGCGATACGCGCGCGGGCTCGCCGGCGCGCTGGTCGGCACGGAGCGCGCGATCGACGTGACCAAGCTCATGGGGGCGGAAGATTTTTCGTTCTTTGCGCAGCGCGTGCCGGCATGCTTTTATACGTTGGGCTGTCAAAGCGGACCCAGCACCGCGCATCCGCACCATTCGAGCCTGTTCGACATCGACGAACGTGCGCTGCCAACCGGCGTCGCCATGATGACCGCCCTGGCGTTCGACGCTCCGCGTAACGCCCCGTAACCGAGCTCGTGTCGGCGGGCGGCGTTCCGGCGATTCCCGAGGTCGTAGCGGCGCCGTCGCGGTCCGATTATCTGGCCGTCATGACGCGAGCGGTCTTTCAGGCCGGCGTGAGCTGGAAACAGATCGCCGGCGCCTGGAACGCCTACGTACAAGCTTTCGAAGGCTTCGATCTCGAGCGGGTTGCCGCGTACGGCGAGTTTGACGTGGAGCGCGTGCTCGCGACCCCGGGCGTCCTACGCATGCGGCGAAAAGTGCTGGCGACCGTCGCCAATGCCCAGGCGCTGCTCGAAGCCGAACGCGAGTTCGGCAGCATCCGCGCCTACCTGCGCTCGGCTTCCGGCTATGCCGCGCTGGTCAAGGATTTCAAGCGCCGCTTTGCGTTCATGGGGGACATGAACGTGTGGTATTTTCTCTTTCGCGTCGGGGAAGCGGTTCCGCGATTCGAAGGCTGGGTCGCCACCATCCCCGGCGATCATCCGCGCATGCGCGAGATGGTCGAGCGGGCCCGCGCGGAAGGGCGCTCCAGCGAAACCGGCGAGTCTTAAACGATCCCGCGATCGCAGCGACGGCGCGTCACGTGACGGCGCACGTCGATGCGGCGCTCTTGCGGAACGAGCCATCCCAAGAAAACCCTCGCCGACTCGGGCATTTCCGTCCGCCGCTCGACTTGCCGGCGTGGCGCCGCTCGACGCTCGCCTTCGACGATCGGCGTCACCGGCTGGTACGTGGAGTTCTTCACTTACGACCTCCGCTCGACGCGCCGGCGATCGACGCCGTGCCGCCGCTCGATGAATCCTTCCCACCCCGGAAACGATCGGACGCGTCGATCGACGCTCCGGCGGTCGACGCTTCGGGGCTCGGATTGCAAACGCCGTAGCGCATGCTCTAAACGCGCGCGCGTATCGCCCATTTTCGGATCCATCTTCACACTGTAACCCGCCTCTCGCCTGGTGGCAAGCCGGAAGCGCCGTTAAAGGGTGATCGTGACGGCGGTGCCGTGTCCGGGAGCGCTGTCGATCGCGATGTCGCCGCCGACGCGCTCGACGGCGCGCTTGGCAATCGCGAGTCCCAGGCCCGTTCCGGCGATCTCGCCGCGCTGGTCGCCGCGATAGAAGCGCTCGAAGGCGTGCACGCGCTCCGACTCCGACATGCCCGGACCTTCGTCCCGAACGGTGATGACGGTATGTCCGTCGTTGCGAGCGGCCCTCAGGTGAATCGGTGAGTCGGGCGCGTACTTCAAAGCGTTCTCGATGATGTTCCACATCGCTTCGCCTAACTCGCCTCGGTCGGCGGCAATCGTCTCGACGTCGTCGATGCTGTAGTCGATCGAACGGCGATCGTCGAGCCGGCGAACGGCTTCGCACTGCGTGCGCAAGAACTCCGGAACGTCGATCGTCTCGACGCGCGGACTCGCCTCCGAATCGAGTCGCGCCAGCCGCATTAGGCGATCGATCAGGCTGCGCATGTGCTCCTTCTCGAGCGACATGGTGGCCAGGATCTGGCGGGCGATCTTCGGCTCCTCGATGGCACCGCGCCGCAACACGTCGATGTATCCGGCGATAACGGTCAGCGGCGTGCGCAGCTCGTGCGATGCGTCGGCCGCGAACTGGCTGATCCGTTCCTCGGCGCGGCGGCGGTCCTCCATCGCCGTCGAAACGTTGGCGACCGCATCGTTGAAGGCAGAAGTCAGCGAAGCAATTTCGTCGCCGCCCGCCATGATGAAACGCCGCTGCGTGTAATCGCCCTCGGCCAGCGCGCGCAAAGAACGCGCGACCTCGTTGATCGGTTGCAGCGACTGGGCCGCGAAGAGGCGCCCGAAAAACCACGAGAGCAGCATCGCGACGATGGCGATCGTCAAAACGACGCGCCAATACGGGACGAGCGACGTCAGGAGCAGCAAGGCCGATTTTTCGAAGCCGACGTAGCCGCCTTCGACGGGTGCGAGCATGAGAGGATCGTGGACGGCCTCGTCCGGGGGCGGCGGTAACCCATGAGCCGGCGGCGGCTGGCGCGGGTAGCGCGGGTTGTAGCCGGCCATTCCGCCGGCCGCCAGAACCCGATCGAGCACCCGCGGCCGGAACTCCCGATCGCCGGCGAGGAAGCGGCCCTTCGAATCGAAGACGGTAATGCGCAAGCCGATTCCGGAGAGCGCGCTCACGATCGAGGGCGCCGCCTGCGCCAGCGACATGCCTTCACGCTGGTACTGGTCGGCCAGGATTCGTGCCTCTTCGTGCTTGGCGATCAGGATATCGTCGGTGAACTTCTCCAGCTCGAAGTAGAGCGCCACCGAGGAGGCCAGAATTACGACAAGGACGGTGATGCCAAGCAGCACCGCATACAACGCCGAGAGCCGGGACGCCAGATTCACTCGATAGCGTTACTGCGAGAGCCCGTAGCCCACGCCCCGAACGGTGCGAATGAACGAACCCGCCTCGCCCGGGCGGTCGATCTTCGCGCGCAGATACGAAATGTAGGTCTCGACGATGTTCGGCCCTCCCTCGAAGTCGTGGCCCCAGACGATTTCGAGCAAGTGATCCTTGCTGAAAACGCGGCGCGGCTCGCGCATGAAGACCTCGAGCAGGTCGAACTCACGCTGCGTGAACTCCAGGGAATCCCGGCCCCGCCACGCTTCGTGAGTTGCGGGGTTCACGGAAACGTCGCGCCAGCGCAGCACGTGTTCCTCGATGAGCTGCGGGCGCCGCAGCTTGGCCTGCAGCCGGGCGATCAGTTCTTCGAAGACGAACGGCTTGACGAGATAGTCGTCGGCGCCCGAGCTCAGCGAGCGCACCTTGTCGTCGGTGCCGCCTTTCGCGGTCAGCATGAGAATCGGCGCTTGGGATATTTCGCGCAATCGCGGGAGGAGCGTAATCCCGTCGATCTTCGGCATCATGATGTCGAGCACGATCACCTCGGGATCGAACGCCTTGACCAGCTCGAGCGCTCCAAAGCCGTCGGTGGCCGTGCGGACGTCGTAGCCTTCGCGCGACAAGCCCAGTTCCAGCATCTCGCGGACCATGCGATCGTCGTCGATGACCGCTACGCGCGCGTTTGGCATTAACTCCATTTCTACGTTGCATCCTGCGTTCTCACCCTTGGACTATGCTGAATACCGTCTTGCCGCCCGTCAGGCCGCCCGGAAGGGCGTTCCCCAGCGCGAGACGCGCTGGCCCGAGACGAGCGCCGCCTGTCCGATTGCCTCGAGGGGATGTGCGACCAAGCTGATCCCCCGGTCGGAGAGCGCCGCGCGCAGGGCGTCGTCAGGCAGCCAGCGGGCGAAAAGGTGGACCTCCTGGCTCTCGGCTGCGCGCGCGAGGGTCGAGGCCACGTCGGCCAAACTGCACTCCCCGCGCGCCAGCAGCGGCCGGATCACCTCGTTCGCGAACCGCCCGCTGCGCCACCCCGCGATGAGCACCACGATTCGCGATAGGTCGGCGGGCGAGGAACCTTCGAAGTCGACGATGGCTGCCCGCACGGACTCGGCCAGCCGCGACTGGGTCTGAGCGTGTAAGGTCGCGGCTGAGATCGCCCCCGAGGGTCCGGCGGTCAGCACCGCCCCGGCGCCGATGAGATACTCTTCCATGCCACCCATAGTGCGCGACCCGAGTGCCAACTGGGTGGCCTTCCCATGAAAACAAAAAAGAGAGGCGCCGAAATCGGCGCCTCCATCGCCCACACCCGGGCAATCCCCCTAGCCGATCGGCCCCGGGGGCATCACGAACAACGCGGATAGGGCTAGAACTAGCAGGCTTATCATTTTTCCTCCCTTGGTTGGCCGGTAATAAGCCTAGCGTACGGTAGATGGCGGTCCCTGGCCCTAGTCAGAATTCATTATTCGATTACGCGAAGCGTGCGCGCCGCGGCTATGGCTTCGATCTGTCCGCGGCAGCCCAGCTTGGCAATGATCCTGGCAATGTGGACGCGAACGGTGTTCACGCTATTACCGCGCGCCAACGCTATGTCTTTAGCGCTAAATCCGCGCGCCAAGGACTCCAACACAGCTCTTTCCACTTTCGTAAGCATCGCAGCGGTAGTCCGAGGGAACAGTCGCGGAAGTATCGCGTCTAAAGCGCAAAAGATGCCCCCATACCCGGAGTCGCGGGCCTTGACGCGAGCCTCCTCATACTGCGTCTTATCGGATGCGCCACCGCAGCGTGATGCAAAAACCATGAAATCGCCGACTTTTCGCAAGGCTCTCAAAACCGAGTCTGACTTCGATAGCTTGCGACTGTGCAGTGTCCTTATCGCTCGTGAGATTCGACCGTTTGCTATTTCGGCCACGCCACAATAGAGGTACGCAAGACCGACGATTCGTCGCTGGTACGTGGAGGCGACGTCTGCCGACTTCAAGACTCCAGCGAGCCCATCGATCACCGTCAGCGACTCGTTTCGGTGGCCCTCCAAGGCTAAATACGCGGCGTACTGCGCTCCGAACAATGCACGATCGAACGCATGAGGCAATCGGTCCCAAGACTTGGATAGCAGACGATTTGCTTCTTCGAATTTGCCTTGCCAAGCGCAGCGCTCCGCACGCATAGCTGCCAGAATATGAGACCGGCTCCCAGAACCGCCTTGCATATCCATAATCTGCCGTTCGAGGCGTTCGTAGGCATCCGAGTTTCCGCACCGATGCTCGATGCTGAGTAAAATCATCGTTGCGCTCTCTAGGTCAAAAGCGTTGGCGCCGTTGGATGCAGCGTAAGCCGCTTCACGTGCGTACTGCAGCTGGGCGTCAGCGTCGTCGAAGTGCTGAGACATCGTTGTCGACAGCGCCGCGTACGCGCGGCTGGCCAAACTATGGAGTTCGAGTTCGGATGCGAGTTCGGCCGCCTGGATCAAGAGATCGCGAGCTTTTTCGGGCTCTCCGGTGTAGAGCTCTGCGACGCCGAGACGCTGGAGAATTCGGGCGCGCGTCGCTTCGACTTCCACGTCGGGCATGAGCTGAAGGGTCCGCTCGACGGCCGACTGAGCGATGGCGAGTTCGCCGGCGAGGCCGCGGTCGGCGGCCAGCAGAGAGAGCGCCTCGCCCCGCGCGTCGGCGGCCTGTCGCGGGTCTTCGGCGATCGAGCTTAGCAGCTGTGTCGGGTCCTTGCGCTCGTTAGCGACGATCAGCGCGAGCTTGAGGGTGACGGAGGCGACCAGCTCGCGATCGTCGTTGCGCTGCGCGCGTTCGACGGCGCTGCGCAGCAAGGAATCGGCGCGACCGGTTCGGCCGCCGGCCGCTTCCACCAGACCGCGCAGCGCCAGAATGCGAGGATTCTCGCGCCGGGTCCGCGCGTCGAGCTGCTTGAGCGCTTTGCCGACGGCGTCGGCGCGAGCTCGTTCGATCAGCGTGGATCCCGAGCGTTCGAGCAGCCGCACGAGTTCGTCGAGCCGCCCGGCCTCGATCCACGCCGACAACGCTCGTTCGACGTCGCCGGCGCTCTCCAAGACCTGCGCCGCCCGCGCGTGCACTTCCACGTACCGGTCCAATCCGGCCAGCGCAACCTGCCTGCGCACGAACTGCGCGAAAAGGTCGTGACAGCGGTAGATGCCGGGCGTTTCTTCGAAGACGAACGCCGTCTGCCAGCGCAAGCGCTCGCAGATCTCGAGCGCCCGATCGAACCCGGCAGCCTGCAAAAGCCGGACGTCCATCGCCGGCAGTGCGCTCGAAAACTCGAGCAGATCGCGCGCGTCGTAGGACAGGGTTTCGTAGATCTGCTCGGCCATGAAACGATACATCATCTCGCGCGCCGCAGACGAGAACGCTTGCGCCCCGGCGTCGTCCAGACTGGTCCGCAGTGCCAAGGCGACGCCGACGGGCCAGCCTTGCGTCAGCCGGTGGAGATCCTCTGCCCGGGCGCTCCACGACTCGCCGAAAGCGATCGCAGCCGCCCGGGTCTCGGCCGGCGTGAACGCCAACACGCGTTCGTCGACGATCGGGCCGGCTTTGCCGTACGCCATCCACGTCGCCACCGGAAGCCGCGCACTCTCCCTGGTCGCAAATATCCATCGAATCGCGCGTCCCGCCGCCTCGGACACCGACTCGAGGAAATCGATGACGCCGGCGTCGTCGAGCGCGTAGTGTAGATCGTCGACCGCGACGTAACCCCAAAACGTGTTCTCCGTTTCGGCTCGTCGGCGCGCGCCGTTCGATGGCCGAGGCCGTTCGAGCGCCTTACGAAGCGACGGAGGAACGCCTCTCGCGGCAGCCGCAAGCGCACGCGAAAACGACGCGAGATCGCGGTGCTCGGGGCGCGCCTGGAACCGCAGGCTCGGCGCGTCGACGCCGTCCAAGAACTGCCGTAACGCCGTCGATTTTCCGAACCCGGCCGGCGCCGAAACCACCGTAATCGGATGTTCCGAAGCCCGTGACAATGCGGCTGCCACGCGCGGACGCGCGATCGGTGACAAAGGAGGCTGCGGGATCATGCCAAGGCGTCGAGCGGGGCGTGGTACTCGTCTGGGCCCTCGTAGTAGCCCAGAAAGAGCTCCTCGAGCTTCAGCAGCGCCAGGCGCGAATCGAGCTGATTGTACGCGTCCGCGTTTTGCTGGCGGAACTCGTCGAAGGCGGCCTTGCTCTCCCAAACGTCGATGGTCACGTACACGTCGGACTCTTCCTTGTGCCGAAAGAGCCGAGTTCTGACGAACCCCGGGTGACGCCGAAACAGATCGGCCCACGGCCCGGTCGGTCCGTATGCGTGCTCGAAGGCCCGCACCTGCGCCGGATGGACGCGGTAGCGAAAGAAGACCTCGATCACGCCTGCGAAGACGGCCCGCTCAAACGCATGGCTGCCTGTTCGTGCAGTCCGACGCCTAGCCTTCGTGGAACGGGCCCGGATCGGGCACGTTGCCCTTGCCGATGCGGCGACTGAGGAAATACGCAAGGAGCGCGCCCTCCCATTGCAAGCGTGGGGCGAGCCACGCGCGTTGAGCGGGACACGTCAGCTCGCCAAGTTCGAGCACCAGGGCGCCCTCGGACGCGTCGACTTGGCGAAATCCGTAATAGTCGCGCAGCCCGACGGTAAAATCGTCCGGCTCGAATCGGAACGGAAAGTATCGCGAGTAGAGCGCGCGCCAGGCCGTCGCCGCGCTGCGTCCGGCCTGGCCGCGGTAGCCGATCGAGGCGCCGCTTCCGCACGGCGTCGCCGAACCGTCGAAGTGAATGAACGCGGCCGCGCCGAC
>DATJUC010000046.1:0-2955 GCA_035502675.1 Candidatus Acidiferrales bacterium
ATGCAGCCGCTGAATCCGCCGCCGACGACGGCGACGTCGTATCGAATCACGCGACCGGGGCCTCCACCGCGAACGGCAGCACCGCGTCGTACCTCGGCCGGCACGGGCGGCATCGATGCGCGAGCTCGTCGTAAGCGTTGAACTCGCGGAGCGGGAGCGCGTAGACGTGCAGCGTTACCGCTCCCCCGTCGGCGGCGGCCGAAACGCGATGAAGGTCAACGGCTGCGGATCGGAGATCGAGCTGCCCGCGCTCCAGCGTCCCCGAATCGCGCGCGGCAACGATCGCCCGTCCCGGATTCTCGCCGCCGTCCAGCCGATCGTAGTTTTCGAGCCGGACCGCTCCGTCGAGAACGGCGAGCCAACAGTGCTGACCGCCGTGGTCGTGAAGGCACGAACGCGAGCCCGGCGCCCAGTTTAGAAGCAGCACCTCGAAGCGCTCGTCGAAGTGCGCGCACGTCCGCGTGTATCCCCCCGGCCTAGCGACCAGAGCCGGCGCCCCGGGACGGTACCGGTCGACAGCCTGCTCGAGCAGCCGGGCCATCTCGGCATGCGAACGCTCGAGGGGCGAAACGCTCCTCAACGAAAAGATGAGTTCGGTCAACATTCCTGACCGAGTATACCCGAAAAGGTGACAGAAGTCATCCAGAGGGCGCCTAGCCGCCCGGCCGCACCGAATCCTTCGAAGGCCTCTCCGGCGCCCTCCAGCGGAGATCAGGTTGGCGCGCGGCCCGGGTCTCGTCGACGCGCCCCACGACGGTGTTGACCGGGGCGTCGAACAGCTGCTGCGGATCGGACTTCGCGGTTTCGACGATCTCCCGGAGCTGCGCGACGAACTCGTCGAGCGTCTCCTTCGATTCGGTCTCGGTCGGCTCGATCATCAGACATTCGGGAACGATCAGCGGGAAGTACATCGTCGGCGCCATGAAGCCGCGGTCGAGCAGCGCTTTGGCGATGTCGAGCGCGCGAACGCCGTCGGCTTTCTTGAGGTTTTGCGCCGAGACGACGAACTCGTGGCGGCAGATCTCCGGATAGGGCGTCTCGAGAAACTCGGCGATCCGGACGCGCAGGTAGTTTGCGTTGAGCACGGCCAGTTGGGAGACGCGCTCCAGACCCTTCGCCCCGTTGGCGTAGACGTACGCAAGCGCGCGTACCGCGTGCGCGAAGTTCGACCAGAACGATCGCACCGGGCCGACCGATTTCGGCCGGTCGAAATCCAGACGAAACGCGAGCCGGTCGCTCGGCGCCGCCGCAGCGTCGCCGTCGCCGAGCGGCTCGGCGGCGACCATCGGGGTCGGCAGGTACTCGACCAGATGCGCGGCGACGCCGACCGGGCCGTGACCCGCTCCGCCTCCCCCGTGCGGAATCGTAAACGTCTTGTGCGTGTTGAGATGCATCAGATCGAAGCCCATGTCGCCCGGGCGGACGTTTCCCATGATCGCGTTGGCGTTGGCGCCGTCGTAATACATCAAGCCGCCGGCCGCGTGGACCGCAGCCGTGATTTCGTGAACGTGGTCCTCGAACAGCCCCAGCGTGTTGGGGTTCGTCATCATGCAAACGGCGGTATCGGGACCCAGCACGCGCGAGATCTCCTCGACGCTGACGCGGCCTCGCTCGTCGCTCGGAATCGAAATCACCTTGAAGCCGCACATCGCCGCCGACGCCGGGTTGGTCCCGTGAGCGGTGTCGGGAACGATGACTTTGTCGCGCTGCGACTCTCCGCGGTCTTTGAAATACGCCTTGGCGATCAGAAGCGCGGTCAGTTCGGCGTGCGCGCCGGCCGACGGATTGAGCGAGAACGCCGCCATGCCGAAAAGCGAGGCAAGACTGCGTTCCAGCTCGTACATCACTTGCAGCGCGCCTTGCGCGAGCTCGTCGGGCGCAAATGGGTGAAGGTTCGCAAACTCCGGTTTGCTCGCCATCGCGTCGTTGATCCGCGGGTTGTACTTCATCGTGCACGACCCGAGCGGATAGAACCCCAGATCGATGCCGAACGTCCGTTGCGACAGGCGGGTGTAGTGACGCACGACGTCCAGCTCGCTGTTGTCGGGCAGCGGCAGCTCGTCGCGCAGCGTCTCTGCCGGGAGGAACCGCGACGGTTCCCCGGCGCCGTCCAGATACCGGTTGGCACGCCCCTCCTGGCCGAGTTCGAAGATCAGCGGGGAGGCGGTACGATCAAACGCGGGCGCCGGCATCGACCACCTCGTTGAGGGTTGCGGCCAGCGCCCGAATATCGGCCGGCGTCGTCAGCTCGGTCGCCGTCATCAGAATGCACGTGCCCAGCTCCGGATAGAACCTGCCCAAATCGAGTCCTCCGAGAATCGCGCGCTCCCGCAGGCGCGAAAGCACGCCGGCCGCCGGCTGGTGAACGTCGGCGACGAACTCGTTGAAAAACGGCGCCGTGAACTTTAGGCTCACGCCGGGAACGCTCGAAACCGCGGTCGCCAGTTCGCGCGAGCGTTCGAGATTCAGCGTCGCCGCGTCGCGCAGCCCGGTCTTTCCCATGAGCGCTAAATAAATGGTCGCGATCAGCGCGCAGTGGGCCTGATTCGTGCAGATGTTCGACGTGGCGCGCTCGCGGCGAATGTGCTGTTCGCGCGCTTGGAGCGTCAGCACGTACGCCGTCTTGCCGCGATTGTCTACGGTCTTGCCGACTAGCCTTCCGGGGATCCGGCGCATGTGCTCGGCGGTCGACGCGATGAACCCCGCGTACGGGCCGCCGTAGGCCACGGGCACGCCGAAGCTCTGGGCCTCGCCCGCGACGATCTGCGCGCCCCACGAGCCGGGCGTGGCCAGCACCGCCAACGAGAGCGCTTCGGCGACGACCGCGACCGGCACCGTTTCGCTGTCGAGTACCGCGTCGAGCACGCCGCGCGGCAGGGCGTCGACGTTGCCGAAAAAGTTCGGCGATCCGACCACGGCCGCGGCGTACGACTTGGTCGCGACGGCTTGCGCCAG
>DATJUC010000047.1:0-2040 GCA_035502675.1 Candidatus Acidiferrales bacterium
CGAGGACGTCTGCGAAATCCTCGCGGTCGAGTTGGTGGGCATCGTCCCCGAGGACGAGGAGGTCATCGACACCACCAACCGCGGCGAGCCGATCGTGCTCGACGAGGGGAATCGTCTGCGAACGATCTACGATAAGATCGCGCGCCGCTTGGAAGGCGAGATCGTCCCGTTCACCAACTTCGACAATCCAAGCATCTTCGGGCGTCTGATGGACGCGCTGAAAGCGGGGTAGCCATGCACGCCATGCAGCAGAACGAGCCCCAGCCTGCGGCCGCGCCGGCCAAGTCCGGCCGAGCCATCGTGGTGACCTCGGGCAAGGGCGGCGTCGGCAAGACGACGACGACGGCCAATCTCGGAACCGCGCTCGCGCAACGCGGGGCGAAGGTGGTGATGGTCGACGCCGACGTCGGACTGCGCAACTTGGATATCGTGCTGGGGCTGGAGAGCCGCGTCAAACATCACGTCCTCGACGTGCTCGAGGAACGCGCGACGCTGGACGAAGCGCTGGTCGCCGACAAACATACGGAGCGGCTTTTCTTGCTGGCGGCCGCGCAGTCGCGCGAAAAGGACGAGGTCGAGACCGAAAAGATGCGCGGGCTGATCGCGTCGCTGCGCGAGCGCTTCGACTACGTTTTGATCGATTGTCCGGCGGGCATCGAACTGGGTTTCAAGAACGCCGTCGCGGGCGCCGACGAAGCGATCGTCGTCTGCACGCCGGAGGTATCGGCCGTTCGCGACGTCGACCGGGTGGTCGGATTGCTCGGTAATCGATTCCGGCCGCAGCTGATCGTCAACCGGCTCCGGCCCGACTTGGTGAAGAAAGGCAAGATGCTTTCGGTCGACGACGTGAACGCGATTCTGCGCCTGCCGCTGCTCGGCGTCATCGCCGACGAGCCCGAGATCATCGTGACCACCAACCGCGGTGAGCCGCTGGCGCTGCGCAAAGACGCGCCTACCGGCGCCGCCTACCACGCGATCGCGGCGCGCGTCGCCGGCGAAGACGTGCCGGCGCCGATGCCCCAGGCGAAGGAAAGCTTCTTGGAGAGATTGGGTTCCCTGTTCGGAGGCAAACGCGGATGATCGACTTCCTAAAGCGGCTCTTCGGCCAAGCCGGCTCGAGCGCGACGGCCAAGGAGCGCTTGCGGCTCGTGTTGATGACCGATCATCTCGAGCTGGCTCCCGACATGATCGACGCGATGAAACGCGATCTGGTCGACGTGATTTCGCGCTACGTCGAAGTCGACCGCGACAAGATCGAGGTCAACTTCGAACAGCAGGACAAAGCGCTGGCGATGCTGGCCAACATTCCAATCCTTTCGGTGAACCGCCCCAACGGCAACGGCACGGCCAAGAAACCCGAAGCTGCCCCGCCGCCGGAGCCGGTCGCCGCCGCGGTCGCGACGCCCGCCGCCGAGCCGGCCGCCGCGCCGCCGACCTCGGCGCCCGAAGCCGGCGCGCCGCCGACCCGGCCGCGACGGCGGCGCCGCAAATCGCAAGCGATCGCGTCGTCCGCGAAGCCGGCGACCGCGCATTGACGGCGCGTGGCGACGCTCGCTTTCGGTAGCGGCGCCCGGCGCTACGTTCGCAACTTCAACTGGCCGCTGGCGGCCGCCGCTGTGGCCGGTACGGCAATCGGGATCGTCTGCATCGGCTCGGCCGGCCTGCACAACGTCGCGTTTGCCGGCGAGTCGCGGCGCCAGATCGCCTACGTCGTGCTGGGGATTCCGCTGATGATTGCGGTCTCGCTGGTCGATTATCGCAACTGGCGGCGTCTGGCTCCGGCGCTGTACGGCATCAACCTGCTCTTGCTGCTCTTCATCTTACGCGGCGGCCACAGCGCGCTGGGCGCGCAACGCTGGATCTCGCTCGGTCCGTTCGGGACCTTTCAACCGTCGGAGCCGGCCAAGCTGATCGTCGCGATCGCACTGGCCGCGATCATGTGCCGCGGAACGTACCAAAAGCTGCAAGAGCTCTGGAAGCCGTTGCTCACGGTCGCGGTACCGGCGCTGTTGATTCTCAAGCAGCCCGATTTGGGAACGG
>DATJUC010000048.1:0-21137 GCA_035502675.1 Candidatus Acidiferrales bacterium
CCAGAGTCTTGCCGACGTCGAAGAGCGAAGCATCGGATTCATAGGCGCGCGAGGCGTTCATGACCGCGATCATCTCCGTCAAGATGTCGACGTTGGTTCCGCGCTCGACGTGCGACCCGGAAAATTGCAGCTGCGCCCCGCCGTCGCCGTCTTCGACGACGCGAAAATCGGGAATCAGCCGTTCGTACGCGCCGTTCGGCCCGGCGGCTTCGGCCGCGGCGACGTTGCGCGCGGCGACGTCGAGCGCGGCGCGCTGCGCGTCCATTCCGCTGGCGGCCGCGTCGAGCAGATCGGCATTCATCGCGTCACCGCCTGGAGCGCTTCGAAACGCGCGTGCTCGACGCCGAGCAGCGCTTCGCTGAAGATTGCGGCCTGCGCGGTGTTCGCCATCGCCGCGTCCGCGCTGCGGCCGGCGGCGGCACCGGCGCCGCTTCGCGCTACGGCGAGCTGCGCGGCCTGCAGTGCCGCGTGCGCTGTGGCGTCGGCCGCGCGAAGAGATTCGCCTACGTCGTACATGCGCTAAACGATACCGGCCGCGGATGTCGCGGCGGCAAACGCCGGATTGCCAAACGATGACGAACCGCCGATACTACGAGAACGATGATACGACGAGCGCTCGCACTTCTCGCCGTTTGCACCCTGGGCGCGTGCTCCGGCGCACTTCCTCGGGCGGCAACGGTCTCCGGCGCCCCGCAGCCGCTCGGCGCTCGGCCCGCCGCCACCCTGCGCGGTGCGACGATCGGTTTCAACGTCGACACGCCCGACCGCGCCGCGACCGCCCAGCGCGAAGGCATCACCGCCACGATTCTCTACGGCTCGGCGCCGGGCCGAGGGACGGCGCTGACGCGCGCGCTTGCCGCGCACCGCATCGCCGTCATCGACGGCGGCGTGTCGTCGCTGTTGTTTCGCTGGGAATGCTATCGCACGCTGACGGTCAAGCCGCCGCCCAAAGGCTACACCTGGTGCTCGCCGTCCAGCTACTCGCACACCATCGCAACCACCGCCGAACTGTTGAGGGCCGTCAAGACGCTGCTGGCCGAGGACGCCAAGAAATCGTACGTCGTCGGCTATTGGGTGCTCGACGACTGGCCGTGGTGGGATTGGGGCAGCGCCCACGACGTACTACCGCAGGTTCGCGCGGCGATTGCGGCCGCGACGCCGGGCCGGCCGGCGATCTGCGGATTCGGCGCCGCATTGGGACGGCCGGGACAGGCGCTCTGGGACCCGGGCGTCGCACGAAACTATTCGAACGCCGGCTGCGATGCGGTGGGGTGGTATAACTACTCGCCGTTCGGGATTCGGCATCCGTCGAAAGGCCGCGGGCTGGATTGGTCGATGAAGACGCTGCTGCCGGCAATGGCCAAGACGCTGGAGCGGCTCGGCTGGCACATCCGGAACACGCCGCTGCTCGGCATCGGCCAAGCGTGGTCGGGTTCGTACGGTCCCGGCGACTACCAGCCGGGGCTGAGCGCGGAACAGATGGTCGCGCAAGCCGGCGCGTTTTGCCGCTACGGCGCGACGTCTATCGGCTGGTGGGCCTGGGACGACGGCGAGTTCAACGCCGCGACGCAGACGCCCAACGACTCGAAGGTCATCGCCAACGGACTGGCCGACGGCATCGCCGCGTGCCGAAGCATCTGGCGATGATCGCGCTGCTTCGGCGCTACTTCGCGCGGGGTAAGCCGGCGGCATCCAACGGAATGCCCAAGACGAGGCGCGTCACCTCGTTGTAGTTTTGGACGCCCGAAGCGATCCGATTGCTCTTGAGGTAGACGTTATACGTGTGCCACGACCAGCGCGCCAACAGCACGTTGATCCGGCGCGCGTCGCGCTCGCGCATCGCAGCGAAGTCCCGCCAGACCAGCGGCGAGAACTCGCTGCGCCGATAGCGGCGCTTCTGCGGCAGATATAAGAACAGCTCGAACCAGCCCGAATACCGCACGACCGGGTCGGTCGAACGCCTGCACGTGACGATTGCGATATAGTTGGCTTCGTCCTCGCGCGCGTAGGCGGCGACGTGGCTCCACTCGTGGGCCATGTCGAAGGGCCGCTCGAACCAGAACAAATCCGACGCGGTCTGCACCGTGAGCGTGAGCGGATTGACGAAACCGCTGGTTCCGGTGGCGGCCATGAATGGGTCGAACAGCGTCGGCTTGGCAGGTCCGACCGCCGGCGTCCACCGATCGCCGCCGCGCTGTACGACCGGCAGCCATAGCGCCGACAAAGCGTCGAGATCGAGCGGCTGCGAAGCGCGGGCGTGCGCGATCGCGGCGAGCGCGTTCATCTGCGCCATCGCCTGCGCGCGCAGCCGGTCGGCGTTCGCCGGCGTGACCCGGGCGGCGTCGAACTGCAGCCGCGTTTCGATGGGGGCTCGCGCGTAGTTCCATCCCCAGCTCAGCTCGAACCAGACGGCGTAGATCGCGAGAACCACCAGCACGTCGAGCATCGCCACTGCGCCGGTCCAAAGCGACCGGCGGCGGCCGGAGCGCAGCCACGCCGTCAGGCGCCACACGATTGCAACGATGCCGGCCGCGACGGCGACGTCGCCCAGCGACCATGGGAACGGATCGGTCACGGCAAACGCCGCGTGCTCCCACACCGGATAAGCACCGTTCGAATACGCCGCCTCGATCCACGCCGCGCTCGGCTGCCACAGCAGGGCGCACGCACCCAAAGCGATCGCCGCCAGCCTGGGTGCCAAACGAAAAGAGCCGCCCATCGAGGACGGCTCTTTCGACGGCTCCAACCGCTTTACCGGGACGAACTGCGTCGAAGGTTTCAGGCGAGGTTCGTCAAGATCGCCAAGAGATCAGCGTTTGGAAAACTGGAAGCGCTTGCGGGCGCGCTTACGCCCGTACTTCTTCGACTCTTTTTCACGCGGATCGCGGGTCAAGAAGCCGTTCTTGCGCAGCGTCTCTTTGAGCGACTCGTCCATCGCGATCAGGGCGCGCGCGATGCCGTGCCGAACGGCGCCGGCCTGACCGGTGACGCCGCCTCCTTCGGCCTTCACCACCACGTCGAATCGCGATCCGGTTTGGGTCGCCTCGAGCGGCTGCCGGACGATCTGCTGCAGCTGCGGCCGCGGGAAATACTCGTCCATCGGCTTGGAGTTGACGGTGATCATGCCCTGGCCCAGCGTCAACTTGACGCGCGCGATCGCGCGCTTTCTGCGTCCGGTGGCTTGAATGACGTCGTTATTCAACTCGGCTCCTAAAACAGCGGCTGAGGCTTCTGCGCGTCGTGGGGGTGTTCGGCGCCGGCGTACACGTTCAAACGGCGCAGCTGTTCGTCGCGCATGCGATTGGTCGGAAGCATGCCGCGCACGGCCTTTTCGATCAGCCGCTCGGGGTGCTTGTCGTGGATTTCGCGTGCGGTCTGCACTTTGAGGCCGCCCGGATAGCCGCTATGGCGGTAGTAGAGCTTACCGTCCCACTTGTTGCCGCCGAGCTCGATTTTCTCGGCGTTGATCACGACCACGTGATCGCCGTCGTCGATGTGCGGCGTCCAGGTGGGCTTGTGCTTGCCCGAGAGCGCGCGCGCGATCCGCACCGCCAGCGCGCCGAGGCGCTGGCCCGCGGCGTCGACGATGTACCAATCGTGGCGAGTCTCCGAAGTCTTTTGCTGATAGGTGCGCATGCTAAAAATTCCGATATCCTGCGGTCGTGTACGCGGGGGTGAACTTCGGTATCCTAGGGGAATTCGGGCCCAGCGTCAAGCAAAATTCGCACGCCGGACTTAGTTGACAAATAGTTGACCTCTCAAGTATAGTGGGCGAGCCATGAACGAAGCCGCCTTCGAAGCCCTCTCGGCCCTGCTCGGCGCCGGGGCACGGATCTCGCGCGCCGCCGACGCAAAGATCGGGGGATACCACGGCCTCAGCCTGACCGAACTCTTGCTTCTACGGGCGATCGGCGAGCGCCCCGACGGGCGCCTTCGGCCGGCCGACCTCGCCCGGGAGCTGCATCTCTCAGCCTCGGGGGTGACGCGCGCGCTGCTGCCCCTCGAGAAGCGCGGCATCGTCAAGCGGCTGGCCGATCCGGCCGACGGCCGGGCTAGCTTCGCCACGCTCACGCCTGCCGGCGAAGCCCTCGTCGCCGACGCTTCGCGGACCGCCGGAGAACTGGCCGAGCGGCTGATGCGGCGCCTCAGCCTCGGCCAAACGCGCCAACTCATCCGGCTGCTCGAAGAGATCGCCGCCTAAGCCTGCGCCCCGGCCTAAGGTTTCATGCCTTACCTGGGGGCGCCGAAGATGGGCGGCTCGGCGTACGAGTCGTAGCCGCCCGCGTAGCGCACGCCGGCCAGATACAGCCCCTGTGCGGGCGCCGTGTGCCCGGCGCCCCGGCGGTCGCGCCCTTCGACGATCGCGGCCAGACCGGCGGGGTCTCGCCGGCCGGTTCCGCACTCGATCAGCGTCCCCGCGATGGTCCGAACCATCCGGTGAAGGAACCCGTCGGCGACGACGTGCATGCGGAGCAGCCCCGCACGAGGTTCGATGGAGAGCGCGCGAATCGTACGAATCGTGCCGCCGAACTCGGGCACGACGCCGCAAAACGAGCGGAAGTCGAACGTCCCGATCAGCCCGCGTGATGCTTCCTGCATCGCCGCCAGATCGATCGGCAGCCAAACGTGATAGCTCCAGCGCGCCAGCAGCGCCGACGGCTCGGGCTGCGGTAAAATGGCGTAGACGTAGCTGCGCTCGAGCGCCGAGAAACGCGCTGAAAAGCCGGCGTCGACGACCGTCGCCTCGCGGACGCTCAGATCGCGCGGAAGCGCGCTGTTGAGAGCGATACGCAACCGGTCGAACGGAAAAGCGCGGGCGGTTTCGAACGAGACTACCTGTCCGCAAGCGTGAACGCCGGAGTCGGTGCGACCGGCTCCGGCGATTTTGACCGGCTCGTCGAAAATTCTCGAGAGGGCGGCTTCCAGCACGCCGGCGACCGTTCGCAGGCGCGGCTGCCACTGAAAGCCGCAAAAGTTCGTCCCGTCGTACTCGACGGTCAGACGAACGACCGACGGGGTTAGACTGCCGCCTTCGCCCGGTGCGGCACTTCCCGCTTCTCGTCCAGATCCAGCAGGTCGGGCCAGGTCGTGACGTCGGTCCGGTCCGGCGCGACCGCGTTGCGCAGGTTCAGAAAATATTGCAGCGACTCTCCAGACGGCTCACGCGAGAGAAATTCCCGGTTCCAGCGCGCGATTTCCTCGGCCGACTTGGCCGCGACGAACGGGCGCGTATAGGCCTCGATCTCGGTATCGCTCTTTGCGTTGCGAATTACCTCGAGCAGCGCGTCGCCGTCGATGCCCAGAAACTCGAAAACGGCCGCGTCCATCGGACAGTCGTAGTTGTATTCGCCCAGGGTTCCGGCGGCTTTCGCCTTGCCTTTGTCGACGGCGCGCCCCAGCTGAACGACGCCCTGCCATTTGGCAGAGACGCTGCGGGGATAGGTCTTGGTCAGGTCCACGATTCGGTGCACTCCTTACGGTTGGTAAGTGGATGCACTCCATGAACCGGGCTACGAAAAATGGGTTGCGGCTTGGCGGTCGCTCAGCCTCGCGCCTCGCAGCCGGCGTGGCGGCACCCGCAGCGCGAATGAGGCGCCGGTTCGCCGTCGAGCTCGTCCATCTCGCGGCAGCGCGGGCTGCAATACGTCGCTCCGAGATCGACGAAACAGGTGCACGCCTCGTGGGCGCATTTTTGACCGTCCATTTCATCCGCTCCCGTTTCGCGTGGCGAACGGCCACGTCGCGGTCAATGCGAGGTCTGCGTCGATGGTAGCACGCCACTGAAAGAGCCGGTCGGCTTCGAGCGGCAGCGGCCCGAAGTTCACCGCCAGCGGCACCGACGTGACCGATCCCGGCCGCGCTCCCGGCGGCCGTCCGGTTTCGAAGGCGCCGCCGATGCGCAGCGGCGCGAACTCGCCGGTCGGTCCCGGCATCGAAATCGGCTGACCGTCCGCATCGACCAGCTCGATGACGAACTCGTGCTTCTTGTTGGCGTCTTCCCACTCGACGTCGACCAGCAGCGCGACGGCGCACGGTCCGGTCGGCGCGGTCGTGACGTGCCAGCCGCCGCCCAGAATGTAGAGCTTGCCGTCGGCCACCTGCGCCATGTCGCACACCATCATCGTCAGCTTCATGCCCGCGCCTTCATTCGGTCTTCCGCAGCATCGGAAAGAGCAGCACGTCGCGGACGGAACGCCGGTCCAGCAGCAGCATCATCAAACGATCGACGCCGATGCCGATGCCCGCCGTCGGCGGCATGCCGTACTCCAAGGCGCGGACGAAATCCCAATCCGGCTCGGGAATCTCCTCGTCTCCTTTGGCGCGTTCGGCGATCGCCGTTTCGAAACGCGCGCGCTGATCGTCGGGATCGTTGAGCTCGGTGAACGCGTTCGAGATCTCCATGTGCGCGCAGAAAAGCTCGTAGCGGTCGACCAGTTCGGGATCGCCGGCCTTGCGCTTGGCCAGCGGCGAGATCACCACCGGATAGTCGGTCACGAAGGTCGGGGCGACGAGGTGCGGCTCGAGCACGCGCTCGAAAATTTTGTCCAGCGCGTGACCGTGCGTCGGCGACTCCGCAAGGCCGAGCTCGCGCAGGATCCCGGCCGCGCCGGCCGGGTCGAGCAACCGCTCGCGCGTGTACTTGCCGTCGCTGTACTTGGCCAAGCCCTCCAAGTAGCCGATGCGCGCGAACGGCCGGGAGAACGAGATGGTCGCGTCGCCGTGCGGCAGCTCCGTGCCGCCTTCCGTCACGAACGAGACGAGATGCGCGATCAGCGCTTCGTTGAACTCGAGCATGTCGTGCACGTCCCAATACGCGCAGTACAGCTCGAGCATCGTGAACTCGGGGTTGTGGGTCGTGTCGATGCCTTCGTTGCGGAAGATGCGCCCGATCTCGTAGACGCGTTCCATGCCGCCGACGATCAGCCGCTTGAGATTCAGCTCCGTCGCGATGCGCAGCTGCATCGCCTGATCGAGCGCGTTGGAGTGCGTGACGAACGGACGTGCGGCCGCGCCGCCGGCGACGTTGAGCAGCGTCGGCGTCTCGACCTCGAAGAATCCGCGCTCGTCGATGAAGCGGCGCATCTCGGCGATCGCCCGGCTGCGCGCGATCATCGTGTCGCGGACGTCCGGATTGACGATCAAGTCGACGTATCGTTGGCGGTAGCGCTTCTCGACGTCGACCAGCCCGTGCCACTTGTCCGGCAGCGGCATCAGCGCTTTGGCCAAGACGGCGAAGGCCGTGACGTGCAGCGTCAGCTCGCCCATCTTCGAGCGAAACATGTAGCCGCGCACGCCGACGAGGTCGCCGCGGTCGATCTCGTTCCATTGCTCGAACGGACCCTCGCCGAGCTCGTCCTTGCGAACGTAGAGCTGCAGGCGTCCCGTGCGATCCGCCAGGTCGGCGAAGACCGTCTTGCCCATGCTGCGTTTGGTGAGCACGCGGCCGGCCAGGTTCCAGCCCTCGGCCTCGGCCTTCTGGCCGGGTACGAGGAACCCGTACCGCTCGGCGAGTTCGGCGGCGGTCGCATCCACGTCGTAGCGGGTCTGCGCGAACGGGTCCGCACCGCGCGAACGCAAAGCGGCCAGATGTTCGCGTCTGGCCGCTACGAGAGCCGCTTCGGTCTTTCCGAGGTCTTCGTCCACTCTCTCCCCCGAAGGCGGGGCGCTACGAGGCTTTCTTGGCGGCGGCTTTCTTGGGAGCGCTGCTCTTGATCGCTTCGATCTTGTATTTCACGACGCCGCGGGGCGTGGCGACGTCGACCGTCGCCCCCTTCTTGTGCCCGATCAGCGCGCGGCCGAGCGGCGATTCGTTCGAAATACGGTGCTTCGGCGGGTCCACTTCGGCCGAGCCGACGATCGAGAATTCGTAGTTCTCGTTGTTCTTGAGGTCCTTGACCTTGACCACGCAGCCGAGATGGACTTCGTCGGAGGCATACTCCGACTCGTCGATCAGGCGCGCGTTCCGGATCATCCCCTCGAGCTTAAGGATGCGTCCCTCGATGAAGGCCTGTTCTTGCTTGGCGTCTTCGTACTCGGCGTTTTCGCTCAGGTCGCCGTACTCTTTCGCCTGCCGGATGCGGTCGTTCACTTCGCGGCGGTGGACCGTCTTGAGCTCGTCGAGCTCCTGCTCGAGCTTGGACAGCCCCTCGGCAGTAAGCACGATCTCTTTGTCGTTCAACTAACAGACCTCCGGAACGTTCGATGGCGCCCTCTCGGACGCTGGCGCCGTTTGTTCGGGAGGTCGGGTCCTTCCCCTCCTCCCTAAAGACCACGGCTTCCAGGAGAAACCAGGCGCAGGCCCCGGCGGCTGCGCGCACCCCTCCAGAGCGCGAAAACTATACCCAGACCGACGCCGCCCCACGCGTACCATTGGGTCAGCCGGTCTTCGAACCACACCGACGCGACGATCACGCCAAGCAAGGCAAGCGCCCCCGCGGCGGGCACGACGACGCCCGGAATCAGCACGCCGCGCTCGGATGCGAACCGCCGCACGGTGGCCAACGCGCTCAAGATGAACAGCAAGCCAAGAAAGACCGCGCTGGCAGTCACCAGGATCGTTAATTGTTCGTTCGCCGTCGGCGAGAAGCCGGTCACGAGTTGGCAAATGGTCGT
This sequence comes from Candidatus Acidiferrales bacterium, assembly GCA_035502675.1. Classification (GTDB taxonomy): domain Bacteria; phylum Vulcanimicrobiota; class Vulcanimicrobiia; order Vulcanimicrobiales; family Vulcanimicrobiaceae; genus DATJUC01. Next base: position 8,614 of record DATJUC010000048.1, read on the forward strand.
CAGAACGGCGACGACGAGGAGTGCCCAGATGGGCTCGCTGCGCCGGTCGAGCGTACCGAGGCGGCGCGGGAAGACGCGGTCGCGTCCCATCGCAAAAATCGAGCGCGAGAGGTAGAGAATGGTGGTCCAGAGCGTGGAGAGGGTCGAGATCATGACCGCGCCGACAATGGCGAGCCGCCAGAAACCGCCGCCCAGGAGCCGCCCGACGTAGTCGAGCGAGTCGCTGGCGTGGTCGGCGAAACCTTGCGGCGTGCCGATGTGCAGATACGCGATCATGCAGCCCACCAGCACGACCGTCGTCACCAGTAAGCCGACGATGCCGCCGCGGCCGGCCGCATTAGCGTCGCCCGCGGTCGTCTCCTCGCTGGTCGAGGCCGAGACTTCCCAGCCGTCGCTCATCCAAATCCCCAGCGTCATCGCGGTCACGAAGCCCGCGAACGTCAGCGGGATCGCGCCGCCGGTCGAAGCTCCGGTCGACGGCACCGCGTGGGGCGGAACGACGTACGATGCGATCGCCGACGCGGCCAGCACCAGCATCTCGAAGAGCAGCGCGCAAAACGTCACCATCGCGGTCGGCGTCAAGCCGGCGTACAGCAGGACCGTGCTGGCGACGATCCAGATCGCGCCGACGCCGGCGACCCAATGCGGTTCCGACGCCAGCTGCGGCGCGACCAGCTCGAGCGTGTAGCTGCCGGCCGGAACGGCGATCGCCATCACCGCAAAAAAGTTCGAGAGGATCAGCAGCCAGGCACCGTAGGCGCCGACGTAGTCGCCGAACGACTCGCGAATCCAGGAATACGAAGAGCCTGCGTTCGGTGCGACGCGCGAGAGCATCGCGAACGAAACGGCCATGCACAGCATGATCGCCGAAAGTGCGATCAGCGCCCACGGCGAGGCAAAGCCGGCGGCCGCGACCATCGGCCCCATCGTCGACGCGAGCGAATATGCCGGTCCCATCGACGCCGACGCCAAAACGCTGACGTCGAAGAACCGCAGCACCTTGGGAAGGTGACGCGGCTGGCGCTCCGTCGCGATCTGCGCTACGGCCATCCTAGCGTTGGAAGCGCACGACTCGCGGGCGGAGATTGAGCTCGGCGAGGAGGCGCTCGTAGTCCTCGGGCGTGACGTCGCTCCAGCGCTTACCGAGCAGCGCGAGCAGCGCCGCCTCGATGACGTTGGTTCCGAAGGACCGGCCTTCGAAGTCCGGCGTGGTCGTTACCAGCATGGCCACCCCCCGCTGCCGCAGTTCTTCGATATTCGCAGGCGTGACGGTGTTCGTCAAGACGATCTTGCCGTCGAGCCGTTCGGGCATGAACTGGCGCATGAAGTGGAAGTCGCCGGCGACGATTTCCGCCTCGTCGTAGTACTGCGGGTACTTCGGCTCGGGCGGCTTCTCTTGTTTCTTGCCGGTCGGGTAGAAGAACTGGAACGGAAGCTTGCAGGCGTCGGGGAGATACTTCTCGGCCAGCTCCTCGAACTCGCGCAGTCCGCGGACCGGCTTGTCGAGGTCGAGCGCGAAGATGAAGTCGCCGAACAGCACGTCGGCGCCGGCGTCGACCAGCGCCTGCGCCATGCCGAAGCGATCGAGGGCGCTGACCATCAGCACCTTCTTCCCGCGCAGCTCGACGCCGAGGTCGTTGCGCAGGAATGCGACGGCCTTGCGTTCGAGCGTGTTTTTCAGACCGCTGCCGTCGACCACCGGCGTGATCTTGGCGGCTTCGAGCAAACGAAGTCCGTCGCGCAGCGCGTAGCGCTTGCTCCCGGCGTAGAGATAGACGTCGATACCGCCCAAACCGATTGCGTCGACCTTGCCGTCGAGCTCTTTCACTTTCGCAATGGCCGCATCGAGCTTACCGTCGGTTCCGACGCGCGAGATGTCGAGCCGTTCGCCAAGCATCGTCACGCGCGCGCGATGGTCGCGCGTCGAAGAACCCAGTGAGACCGAAACGATGGTTTTCACGTGGAAGGCACTCCGGCATAGCCTCCGTGCCCCCCACGCCGCGCATGGGGCCCCCCTGCCATGGCGCGAAACGCGGCTCGGTGCGCTCGAGATTCCCCGAGGGCGCGCCCAACCGGCGAGGTCTCGTTAACCATGATGCAGCGAGACCTCGGTGCGCGACTTGCGTTTTTTGGCGGCGGTGCGGGTGGCCGCGATTTTCTCGTCGCTGATCGCGGCGTCGAAGGCGCGCATGCCGGCCAGCGTGAAGCCGCAGCGCGCGGCCATCTCTTGGATCTCGATCACCTTCGGCAACTCGATGCCGCGGCCGAGCGTGTAAGGTTCGATGCGGCCTTCGAGTGCGAGCACCATCGTTTCGCTCATGCACGCGAGCGCGACGCGCGGCGGCAGGTTGAGATCGAAATCCGTTCCGGGCTCGCGGACGCGCTCGAAGCGCGGATCGCCCGGAACGTTCATGTTGCCGCCCTCGGTTACCAGCACGTCGGGCCGCTCGACCGCGACGCGCCGGCTGACGTCGTGCGGCAGCGATAGCTCGCACACGACGGCGCCGGTCTGCAGATCCTCGGGATAGATGACGTCTTGCGTCGACGACGTGGCGGTCAAGACGATCTGCGATTGCCGCACCGCCGCCGAGATGTCGGTCGTATACGAACTCTCGCACGGCAGTTCGCCGGCCACCGATTCGTGAAACTTGCGCAGCCGCGTCTCGTTGCGCGCGACCAAAATCACCCGGCGGACCTTGGGTGCGATCATCCGCATGCAGGCGCTGCCGATCGAGCCGGTCGCGCCGACCACGACCGCCGTCGACGACGAAGCGTCGACTTCCATCTCCTCGACGCCGCGAAACAGACTCTGCACGCCGGCCGCGATCGTCAGCGAGTTGCCGGTGGTGACCGGAATCGGCGAGCGCTCGTTGACGGTCACGCCGCCGTCGCCCACCACCGCGGTAAAGGCGCCGAGCCCCGCGACCTCCGCACCGAGTTCGACGCCGATCTCGATCGCGCGCAAGATTCGCTCGTAGACCTCCTCGCGCGGCAGCTCCATCATCTGCTCCGGCAGCAGCGGTGCGGCGACGAACCAGCCCTCGGTCTTGCGGCCGTCGGGCGTTTCGACGCCGGTCACGTGCACGGCGGCCCACGACGGCATCCACTCCATGATCTTGCGCATGATCGCTTCGCCCTTGCCCTTGGCACCGGGCTCGTAGCGCGCGATGTCCTCGATCGAGAGCGGATGGATGACGAAACAGAACTTATGCACGCCGCTCGGCCTCCGTTTTGAGCGCCGCCAGCATCATCTCGCTGTTCTCGCGCACCTTCCGCTGGAGCGTCGGACCGATCAGCTCGGCCAGCGTCGGGACGCCGAAATCGTAATCGACGCCCAGGACGACGCTGGTCACCCCGTCGCTTTCCACGAACGTCCAGGCGCCCTCGAACTTATCGAGATCGCCTTCCAGCAGCTTGTAGTCGATTCGCAGCGCGGCATCGTCGAAGACGTCTTCCTCGGTCCACTCGATCGGCGCCTCCTCGACCAGCGTCTTCCAGCGGGAGAGCACCCGATCCGGACGCCGTTCGAGCACGACGACGGTTTCGACGTCGGGCATGAACTCCGGAAAGCGCTCTTGCTCTTTGGCGAGCTCGTAGACGACGCGGGCCGGAGCGGCGATCGCAATCGACGTCTCGACGTACGGCATCGGCTAGAGGCGGCCCAGCTTCTCGTACGCCGCCGCCACGCCGCCGCGCAGCGCGCCGAGCGCGCGGTCGACTTCGGCTTCCGTGACGATCAAGGGCGGCTCCAAACGAATGACCCGCTGCAGGTTGAGCGTCCATGCCGCCGTCACGCCGGCCTTGAGCATCTCGGGAATCACCCAGCCGCCGTAGCCTTCGTTCACCAGCTCGACGCCGACCAACAGGCCGAGACCGCGCGCCTCGCGCACCACGTCGGGGTACTCGGCGGCGATCGCGCGCGCTCCCTCGAGCAGCCGCGCGCCGCGCCGGCGCGCGTTCTCCACTAAGCCTTCATCTTCCATGACGTTCATGGCTTCGAGCGCGGCGGCGCACGCCAGCTCGTTGCCGCCGAACGTCGAGGTGTGCAAGAGCGGCGCTTTCCCGAAGGCGCGATTCCACGCGTCGGGGCGCGCGACGAACGCGCCGACCGGCATCACGCCGCCGGAGAGCCCCTTGGCGACGGTCATGACGTCGGGCACGACGCCTTCCCGATTGCAGGCGAAGCGATAACCGCAGCGTCCGAGTCCGGTCTGCACCTCGTCGGCCACGAACAGCGCGCCGGCGCGCGCGCACGCCTCGCTGACGGCGCGAAGGTATCCGTGCGGCGGCACGTTGACGCCGCCTTCGCCCTGCACCGGCTCGACCACGAACGCCGCCGCGTCGGCGAGCGCTTCGTCTAATCCCTCGACCGTGCCGTACGGCACGTGCGCGAAACCTTCGAGCAGCGGCTCGAACGGCGTTTGAAAGGCGGCGCGTCCGCTGACTGACAGCGCGCCCATCGTCTTGCCGTGAAACGCGTCGATCGTGCTGACGATCTTGGTACGCCCGGTGGCCGCGCGCGCCAGCTTGATCGCGCCTTCGATCGCTTCGGTTCCGCTATTGCACCAGAACGAGATCTGCAAATCGCCCGGCGCGAGCTCCGCCAGCCGTTTGGCCGCGCGCCCGAGCAAAACGTTGAACATCGTCTTGCCGGAGAGCGACATGCGCTCGAGCTGCTCGCGCACCGCCGCCACGACGCGCGGATGTGAATGTCCGAGCGTGAAGACGCCGTAGCCGCCCGCGAAGTCGAGATACGGCTTGCCGTTTTGATCCCAAATCGTGCAGCCGCTCGCGCGCACCTCGACCGGCGAACCCGAGAGCTTCATCACGCGCGCCAGCGGCGGATTGACGAAGTTCTTGTAATTTTCGAAGACCTCGGCTGCGAGCGCTTGCGGCGAGGCCGCGCCGTAGAGACCCGAACCCTCGTTGCGAGCTCGGGTTTGGTTGCGTGCCGTCACTTATGCGGCGACCAACCGCGACGCTTCGAGGTTGGCGATCGTCTCCTCGATGACGCCGACGGCATCGACGGCGCGATCGAGGTGCATGATGCGCTCGCGCAGTACGGCCGCACCCGGAATGCCTTTGAGATACAGCGCGACGTGTTTGCGCATCTGCGGCACTGCCCGCGACTCGCCCAGCTCGTCGACCATCGTGCGGTAGTGTACGATGCAGAATCGCAAGCGGTCGGCGGCGTTGGGGAGCGGCTGGGGCTCTCGTCCCTCCATCAGGTCCCGAACCTGCGAAATCAGCCACGGATTGCCGAGGGTCGCGCGGCCGAGCATGATTCCATCGACGCCGGTTTCGCGCATCCGCTCTACGGCCTCGAACGGATCGTCGAGATCGCCGTTGCCGATCACCGGAATGCCGACGCTGGCTTTCAGTCGGGCGACGTGCTGCCAGTTCGCACTGCCTTTGTAGAACTGCTTGGCGGTGCGCGCGTGCAGCGTCACGGCTTGCACGCCGGCCCGCTGCGCGCGGCGCGCGACGTCGACGTACACCAGCGCGTCTTCGGTCCAGCCCAAGCGCATCTTCATGGTAACCGGGCAGTCGACCGCTTCCACCACCGCCGCCATGATCGCTTCGCAGCGATCCGGATCGCGCAGGCAGGCCGATCCGCCGTTGGTCTTGGTGACCTTGGGCGCGGGACAGCCGAAATTGATATCCACGATGTCGGCGCCGCACTCGCGCACGATCTTGGCGGCGCGCGCCATGAGCTGCGGATCGTCGCCCCACAACTGGGTGGAAACGGGCTTCTCGACGCCGTGCTGGTCGATCATCTCCATTGTGCGGCGGCTGCCGAACTTCAAGGCATTGGCCGACACGAACTCGGTGACCGTCAGCCCCAAGCCGAACGGCTTGTAGAGCGCTCGCATGGTGCGGTTCGTCACGCCCGACATGGGCGCCAAGACGACCGGCGGCCAAACCTCGATCGGTCCGATCTTCAACGGGGCGGGAGCCATAGCGCCCCCTACTATAGCACGGGGAGCAAAAGGGCGACCACGGCGGCCGGAATCCACAACGCGTGCGCGCGCAGATCGGAAAGCGCGAGCGAGCCGCCGACGGCTCCCGCCAAGTAGCACGCCCATACGGCGACGTTGCTCCTTCCCTCGGCTCGAAGCGACGGCTGCGGCGCCGGCGTGCCGGCGAAATCGATGACCGCCCGCACCAGCGTCCCGGTAACGAAGGTCGTGGAGATGCCCGCAACGCCGGCGCGCGTCGCCACCACGCTCTGTAAGCCCATCACGGCCGAGAGCAGTCCGACCGCGAGCGGCCCGGCAAACGAAATCCGGGAGGCTTCGAGCTGCACGGCCGCCGCGACCGCCAGCAGAACCGCGACCGCAACCAAAACCCCGCGGCTGCGCAACGGCGGCCGGCCCGCCTCGCCGCGCAAGATCCCGGCTGCGGCCACCGCGGCGCCGACGAACGCGGCCACCGACAGCGCCGGCAACAGCAAGCCTATCGAGCCGGGCAGCGCCGGAACGAAGCGGGCCGCAATCGCGCCGCCGAGCAGCACCGTGTTGCCGGTCATATTTGCGGTGAAGACGCCCAAGCCGAAAAACGCAACCGCGTCGACGTAACCGGCGACCAGCGTCAGGACGACGAGCATCGTCAAGACGCGCGCGTTCATGCCGGCGCGCGCGCGAAGATTTGCAGTCCGAACAGGCTGAGGTTCTGCTCGACCGCGTCGATGACCGGCGTCTGCTTCGCAAACGTCTCGGCCAGACCGCCGGTTGCCACGACCTTCGCCGGCACGCCGAGCTCGGCGCGAATCCGCGCCACGATCGCGTCGGTCTGGCCGGCAAAGCCGTACACGATGCCGGATTGCAGCGCCTCGTTGGTGTTTCGTCCGATCGCGTGCTGCGGCATCTCGAGCGCGACCTGCGGCAGCTTCGCTGTTCGTCCGAACAGGGCGTCGATCGAAATGGCAATGCCGGGCGCGATCGCAACCCCGAGATATTCGCCGATCGGCGAAATCGCGATGTAGACCGTCGCCGTTCCGAAGCTGATGACGATCAGCGGTGCGCCGAATCGCGCGCGCCCGCCGATCGCCGCCGCGACGAGATCCGCCCCGACTTCGGCCGGCCGTTCGGTCGCGATCGGAATCAGCGCCTGAGTCTCGGGCTTCAAGAAGCGCGGCGCGGCGTCGAAGAAACGCTCGCAGACCGACTGCAGCACGGGATCGAGTTTGGGCACGACGCTGGCGATGACGACGCGATCGATGGAGGCGGCGTCGATCCCGCCGGTTGCAAACAGCTGGGTGAAAAAGACGCCGTACTCGTCGGGCGTGCGCGCGAGATCGGTCGTGACGCGCCAGCGGCTGCACAGCGGTCCGTCGCCCGTTTCGAAACAGCCGAGTTTGGTCTCGGTATTGCCGACGTCGATCGCTAAGAGCACGCCGCGTCCTTCGCACCCAGGCTCAGCGCTTGGATGGCGTCCAGCATTCGGGACGCCAGCGCCGTCTTGGTGCCGCTGCCCAGATCGCGGCGCCCGTCCTCGCCCCACAGCAGCACGTACGCGTTTTCCACGTCGCCGAAGCCGCGCTCTCGCCGCACGTCGTTGACGGCGATCGCGTCGAGACGTTTGGCCCGCAGCTTGGCGCGCCCGTTGCGCTCGTGATCGTCGGTCTCGGCGGCGAATCCCACCAGAAACGTCCGGCCCTTTCGTTCGCCCAACGCGGCCAGCACGTCGGGCGTGCGTACCATGCGCACGTCGAGTTCCTCGCCGGTTTTCTTGAGCTTCGAGGGCGAGCTCGTTTCCGGGCGCCAGTCGGCGACGGCGGCCGTCGCAACGGTCAGGTCGACGCCCACGGCGTGCTCCAAGGCGGCCGCGAGCAGCTGCTCCGCGGTCGTAAAGCGAACGACGCGTGCGCCGGCCGGCGGTTCCAACGCGGTTGGGCCCAACAACAGCGTGACGTCGCCACCGCGCAGCACCGCTTCGCGCGCCAGTGCGATGCCCATCGCACCGGTCGCGGCGTTGCTCACGAAGCGAACCGGATCGAAGGCTTCGCGCGTCGGACCTGCCGTGATCGCCACCCGCGTGCCGCGCAAGGTCGCGCGCCGCCCAGCGGCGCGCTCCAGCGCCTCGAGCAGCCGCTCCTCGCCGGCCAAGCGTCCGACGCCGCTCTCGCGCTCCGCCAAGAATCCCCGCTCGGGGTCGACGATCTCGTACCCTCGCGTGCGCAAGGCTGCCAAGTTGGCTTGCGTCGCCGGATGCTCGTACATCGCCTCGTTCATGGCAGGCGCCAGCACCACCGGGATGCGCGCCGCCAGCAGCGCGGTCGTCAAGAGGTCGTCGGCGATGCCGTGCGCGAGCTTGGCGATCACGTTGGCGGTCGCGGGAATCACGGCGGCGACGTCGGCTTCGCGCACCAGGCGGATGTGCGGAATGCGCTCGGGCGCGTCCCACAGCGACGCGTACGCCGGCCGCGCCGTGAGCGACGAAAAGGTCAGCGGACCGACGAAGCGCTCCGCCTCGGCCGTCAGCACGACGTCGACGAGTGCGCCGCGCTGCACCAGCGCGCTGGTCAGCGCGGCGGCCTTGTACGCGGCGATGCCGCCGCTGACCCCGAGAAAGATCCGCGTCCCGTTCACCGCGCGTCGCTGCCGTTCACGAAAATGTTGTCGAGCAGCCGGGTCGAGCCGAAGCGCACCGCGCCGATTACGAAGGCCGGGGCGCGCAACGCGTCCAGGCTGGCGAACGTGTCGGCGTCGACGACGTCGAAGTAGTCGGGCACGGCCTGAGGCGGCAGCTCCGCGCGCGCCGCCGCGACGGCAGCTTCCTTGCGTTGGCCGCGTTCCATCGCGTCGCGAATCCCTTGAAGCGCCCGATACAGGGCCGGGGCTTGAGCGCGCTGCTCGGCATCCAGGTACGCGTTCCGGCTGGAGAGCGCCAGTCCGTCGCGCTCGCGCACGGTCGGAACGATCTCGACCCGCACCGGAAACGCCAGATCGCGCACCATCTGTCGCAAAACCGCCGTTTGCTGAGCGTCTTTTTGTCCGAGGTAGAGCGCGTCGGGTTCGACGACGTTGAGCAGCTTGGCCACGACGGTCGCCACGCCGCCGAAGTGGTGCGGGCGCGCCGCCCCCTCGTATCCGGCGGCAACGCCGCCGACGTCGACCGTCGTCGCGAACCCGGGCGGGTACATGGCCTCCACGGAAGGGGTGAAAAGCACGTCGACGCCGGCGGCGGCGAGCTTCTTCCGGTCGCCTTCGGGGTCGCGCGGATAGCGCGCGAGGTCTTCGGACGGTCCGAACTGCAGCGGGTTGACGAAAACGGAGGCCGCTACGGAAACGCACTGCGCGCGAGCGTGTCGGATCAGCTCCAGGTGACCCTCGTGAAGCGCCCCCATCGTGGGAACCAGGGCCATCGGGCGCGGGAGGACGCCGAACAGCGCCCGTCCTTGGGCCAGGGTCGTGGCAATTTGCATCGCCGTAGGGTAAACCTAAGTCCGGGTCACGCGCAGGACGGTGCGCCCGACCATGAACGGGAGACCGATCGGCAGGGATGCATCTCCGACGACCGGCTGGCCGTTGAGTTTAGTACCATTACGGCTTTGGAGATCAGTAAGGATAATGGAACCTTCGTCGATCCGCAGGCGGGCATGCTTCCGCGAGACGTAGCGGTCCAGCGCGATGCATGCATCGGCGACGGCGTCGTCGCGGCCGATGGTAATCTCGCGCTCGAACTGCCAAGTCTTGCCGTCCAGAGGGCCGCTGAGAACCTCCAGCAGGTACATGGCCGCGAGGCCTTCGAGGCGGCCCGCGAAGTTCTCCTGTACGCGCTCCGGGCCTCGGCCAAACACAACGCTAACAAATCGCCCGGACCGGACGATTATTCATAGGGTGACGATGAACGACCGGATCGACGAGCTGCTCCACCTGATCGAAGTCGAACCCGACGCCCTTCGGGAGGCCGAATTTCTTCAGGCGCAGGCGATCTTAGAGACGTTGGTCGGAAAGACCATTACCGAGGCCGCCCTCGAAGATACGCGCATCGTCATCACGACGTCCGACGGGAACCGCTACTTCTTCTACGGCTTTTTGGGCAGCGGGAACTAATCCGGTCCGTTAGTGCCCCGAACGCGCTTGAGCGACGAATCGCTCGATCGCTTCTTGATCCTGCGCCGCGTATTGGGTGAAGGCGATTCCGTGTGCGAATTGCTTCGACGACGCGTCGTAGAACGACAGGACGATCCGCCCGCGCACGATGAGCTCGCGATCCTGGCGCGGCAACGTAAAGCGCAGCACGATGGTTTGTCCCGAAGGAAGGTCGGTCGTCGTAACGACGCGCATTCCGCCGGTGCTCACGTCGACCGCTTTGCCGGCCAAAATCAATTCATGTCCGGGCAGGATGACCGTGGCGGGGAACTCGGCGTTGACCCGCAGGAACCTGCGCTCGGGTGCCTGTTCGCTTCCGGTACTCACGAGGGCTGTTGCTTCTCGTTAAACCGCACCGCACCTCGCGCGCGGTCAAACCTTTGCAGTAATTGCGCGGGCCGCGAAGAGCGCGCCGAGCTGCGCGTGTTCGCTCGTCAAGCCGCCCTGCAGATAAACTTCGTACGGTTCGCGTAAAGGGGCGTCGCACGACAGCTCGATCGTTGCCCCGGCAACGAATGCGCCGCTCGACATAATGACGGGATCGACGTAGCCCGGCACGGCTCCCGGTTCAGGACGGAAGCGGGCGTTGAGCGGCATGGCTTCCTGCAGGCCGGTTGCAAAGCATACGAGCCGGTCGCGCGAGCCCAGGCGAATCGCTTGCACGATGTCGGTGCGTGCGGCTCCCGGCGAGGGGTCGACGGCGTACCCGAGTTCCTCGAACAACGCCGCCGCGAAATCGAGTCCGCGCAAGCATCGCTCGACGATCCCGGGCGCGAGGAACAAGCCCTGAACGAGGCTCCTCCCAAATCCCAACGTCGGTCCGAGACCGGCGCCGAGCCCGGGTGCGTAGAGGTAGGAAGCGACCCGGTCGACGACCGCCGCCCGCCCCGCTACGTATCCGCCGGCCGGAGCCAGCGACCCGCCCAGGTTCTTGATCAGCGAACCCATCACGAGGTCGGCGCCGGCGTGCGTCGGCTCGCGCGCCTCGACGAGTTCGCCGTAGCAGTTGTCGACCAGGACCGGCACGTCCGGCGCGCTTGCGCGAACGGTCTGCACCGCGCGCTCGATCTCGGCCACGTCCAACGACGGCCGCGGCGCATAGCCGCGCGAGCGCTGAACGAAGACCGTGTCCACGCGCCGCGCGGCCAGCTCTTCGCGCAACGCCTCGCGGTCGACGGCGCCGTCATGCAAGGCGATTTCGCGATACTCGATGCCGCGCCGCACCAGCGAATGCGGCGCGTCGCAGATCGCATTGCGGAGGGTGTCGTAGGGCCGGCCGGAGATCGAGAGCAGCGTACCGCCCGGCGGTACGCACGCCGCCAGCGCGGCAACGATTGCGTGCGTCCCGCTCACCAGCGAAAGCCGCGCCAGCGCGCGCTCGGCACCGAAAACCCGTGCGAGCAGCGACTCGTAGCGCGCCCGCGCCGCGTCGTCGTAGCCGTAGCCGGTCGATCCCGCCAGATCGCTTTCGGCGACGCCTTCGTCTAAAAACGCGCGCAGCATCGCCGTCGCGACGTGCCGCTGCGGTTCGTAGGCGAAACCGGCGCAGCGGCGCTCCGCGCGCAGCGCGCACTCGCGCACGCGTCCGTCGACGCCGAATGCGTCGCAGAGCAGCTCGGCCGAGGTCATGCCGCTGTAGATTGCAAGAGATGGCGTTCGTACGCGCGCACGAACGGATAGTAGATGACGGCGGCGATGGCGATGTTCGCCAACACCAGCCCGACGGCGCGAACGTCGAGCGTCGCGAGATAGACGGCGATCGGTGACGGAATCGACGACGGCACGTAAAATGCCGCGCGCGAGACGGCCCCGAACGCGACCGCCGCGTACGTCGACGACGCCAGCACCAGCGGAGCGCCGACGAACGGAATGACGAAGTACGGATTGAAGACGACCGGCGCTCCGACCAGCAGCGGATCGTTGATGTTGAACAATCCCGGCACGATCGTCATGCGGCCGATGCGCCGCAGCCGCGGAACGCGCGAGAACGCCAGCATGACCGCCAACGGCAGCGTCGCGCCGGCACCGCCGGGAAAGACGAATAGAAACAGCGACACGACCACGACGTAGGGCAGCGGCGCGTGGGCCGCATACGCGTGCGTGTTCTGCGTTTGCATCGTCAAGTACACCGGCGTGACGACCGCCGCGAGCACCGCCGGACCGTGGACGCCCGCCGTCCAGAGCAGCGTCTCGACCAGCACGATGATGACCAGCGCGAGGTAGCTGTCGCCGAGATGCGCGATCGGCTGCATCGCGGCGACGATCGCGGCCGCCGGCGACAGACCCAAGGCGGTCGTCCCCGCCACAATCGCGACCGCAATCGCGGCGCCGATCCAAGCGCCGGCCCGCACGCCGGTCAGCCGCTGCGCCGCCAGCACCGACGCCGCGCACAGGCCGCAAGCCAAGATGGCGACGAACAGCCCCGCC
>DATJUC010000049.1:0-13617 GCA_035502675.1 Candidatus Acidiferrales bacterium
TCGGAGTCTTTCCAGTCGGGCACGACCCACGACATCGCCGCCAAGCGGCCCGCTTTCGCGTCGCCGAGGATGCGCGTCTGCGGCGTCACGACGTTGCTCCAGTCGGGTCCGTAACGTACCGCACTGATTGCGTCGAACGACGACCACAACTGTCCGCCGTTCCACGAGAAGATGGGCGGCGCGTAATACCGCCACGAAACTTTGGCGGCGTCGAGCGAATCCGCCATCGTGCGAAACTGCGTGAAGCACGGCCGCGGCCCTTCGTCCTTGACCTGCCGCCGCACGTCGACGGTGTCCGTTTGACTCGGAGTCTTTTGATCGCAGCCCCAGGGTTCGGCAAAAGGATAGTTCGCCTCGGCGAGACGCGGGTTGAGATCGTCGGTTCCGGCGATCAGCGCGAGATGGCTGGTGAAGCTCGGCCCGAACTCCATTGGAAACATTTCGTCGGCGATCGCGTACTGGGATGCGAGCGCCCAGTACGGCGCTACCTCGCTGCGCTCGAGATAGGAATACGGGAAGCGTCCGGCCGGCTCGCCGCCGTATCCGGGCGTCAGGCAAAACTCGTTCATCGCGCCGTCGTTCCACGCGGTAACGGCCTGCGTGAAGTTGTGGACCATGTCCATCGGGAGGGGGAAGACGAAGGGAATGGGCTTCAGGCGCACTTTGGCCGCTCCGCAATAGCCGTAGCGTTTGGTGTGCGCTCGCGGAAAACCGTCGAAGACGTTGTCGAACGTCCGGTTCTCTTGAATGATGATGACGACGTGCTTGACGTACTTTCCGATCGGCGTCGGCGTCGCCGACGCCGCCGTCACCGCGGGTGCGAACGGCGAAGCGTCCGGCCTCGCAGCAAACGAACACCCCGCAAGTGCGACGGCGCACGCGGAGATCGCCGCGAACGAAGGTCTGCTCATCGACCCGGAGCTTGACCGTCGCGCGGCCGCCGGCCTGCGGCCGAAATCTCAGGTTAAGCGGTAACCCGCGCCTGCCGCAGCGTATCCGAAGGAAGCTCGCCGAAGAGTCCGCGGTACTCGGCCGTGAAGTGTCCCATGTGCCAGAAGCCGCAGTCGGCGGCGATGTCGACGATGCGCCGCGTAACCGCCTCCGGCCGTTGGAGCTCGCGGCGAACGGCGTTCAAGCGCACGCGGCGGAGATAGGCGATCGGGCTCAGGCCGGTGACTGCCTGGAAGGCATTGAACAGCGAACGCGGCCGCAAACCGGAGATTTCGCTGAGCTCGTCGAGGCTCGGGTTACCCTCGGCGTGTTGAAGCAGGTACGCTTCGCATCTGCGAACGGCTTCGACGCGGCGCGTGAGGGCTCGCGCGGCGCCGGCGCTCGCCGACGCGGCGTCGAACAGCGAGGTCACCGATGCGAGCACTTCGGTTGCAACGAAGCGCCCCAAGAGCGGATCGCGGTGCTCGCGCCGCGTTGCCATCGCCGACCACAGTGCGGCTCGTGCGCGCCGAACCGGGGCCGAGCCGCTGATGACCGCGCGCTGAGCGAAACAGGGACGCACGCGTTCGACCGGCAGCGCGACCGTGAGAAACGCAGCGGGCCCCGCGGTGCACAGCTCGATGCCTTCCGACGTCCCGGCGATTTCTCCATACGTAAACGGCCCGCCGAACCAATGGCCGGCGGTTTCCCCGGTCGCCGGGACGACCAGCAGGAGCGTGCCGTCGCGAAGTTCGCCGCGCACCGTGGCGCCGACCGAGATCTGCGAAAAGCTGACGGTGACGCCGCCCAGATTGGCGCGTTCGGTCGTGACGGTGAGCCGGCCGGGCTCGAGCTGCGCGAACTCCACGCTGGAACGCAGCGACCAAGCCTTGGTCAACTTCTGCACCCGCCTAGGCTACGGGAACGCGAAGAATCTGTCGTAAAGGAACTGTGAAGTTCCTGAGAACTTAGCGCCCCAGAACCTCCCGCACGAAGCCTTCGTGGGCGCCGCACGCTCGGTCGCTTGCGTCGCGTTCCAGCTCCGCGAAGAGCGTTCGCGCGTCGCGCAGCATCGTTTCGGTCTCGTAGCCGCGCTCGCGCCACCAGGCTCGAAGATCGCGGTCGAGCCTTTCGCAGAAACCTTCCTGGAGCTCGTTTGCTTTTTCGAACGGCTCGAGGCGGCCGGTCTGTCCGGCCTGCTTGGCTTCGGCCCGGTAGAGCAGCGCGTCGGCCCAAAGGGCGCGTCCATTTCTGAAAAACTGAAGTGCGAGCAGTCCCTCGCGACGGAATCGCTCCTGTTCCCACGCGCTGCGGTCCTCGGCGCGTGCCACGGCCGCGTGCAGTGTGAACTCGGCGATGGCCCGCAGGAGACCTTCGTAGTCGACGTCTTCGGCGATCGACGCCGCATCGTCAAGGCGCGCGCTGTAGCGGTCCATCCCATCTGAGGGTAACGGCTTCGGCGGCCTCACGGTATCCCAGAAGTGAAACCGCGACGGCCTCCGCTCAGTTTTGCCGGATCGGGATACCGTTCCGCGGCAGCGCATTGCATACTGATGCTGAAAAGGAGAATTCTCTAGTGAAACGTCTTACTACGACGATCGTATGCGGTTTGGCGGTGCTCGTGTGTTCGGTCGCGCCGGCCGTCGCCAGCCCGCCGAACATCACCGGAACCTGGAAGATCCAGCAAACCGGCAACAACGGTACCACCAATTCGCAGATTACGCTCACGCAGTCCGGGACCGGCGTCGTCGGCAGTAACGCGACCAACGGGAACGGGTTTACCGGGACGTTCGTCACCGATGGGCAGATCAACGGCAAATGGCACGGGCCCAGCGGCGCCGGGTGGCTCACGGTCTACGTCAGCCCGAACGGCCACAGCATGAACGGCACGTGGGGATATAACGGCCGCGCCGCCAACGGTTCGTTCGTCGGCAATATGGTGCTGCCGCCCTCGCCCGTGACCGCCAAGGGCACGTGGCACGTCGTCGGCGCCGGCGGCCCGGCCGCCGGGTTCCTCGGCAACATGGCCTGCACGCAGTCCGGACCGTCGGTCGTGTGTCACGTCGGCGACGTCGTGATCAACGGCAAGTTCCGAACGAAGGACAAAGTGCGCGCGCGGTGGACCCGCGGGGGCGCTACCGGCTGGTTCTCGTTCTGGTTCAACGACGACAACAATAGCTTCAACGGCATCTGGGGATACGGCGCCGATTCGACGCCGGCGGCCGGTCGCGTCATCGGCCAGCGCTCGCTCTAATCGCGAATCCGGGGTCGCATCGCGAGCACGCGGCCCCGGATTGCCTCTTTTGGATAGCCCTTCCCACGCCGAATCGGTACTATCGAGTCCATGACCGCCGGTACCGTAGGCGTTCGTTTTCATTCCGATCGAGTGCCGGGTTTTCACCTGCTCGCGAAACCGGCGGGTGCGACCTGTAATCTCGATTGTTCGTATTGCTTCTTTCTCTCCAAGGAGATGCTCTATCCGGGCAGCCGCTTTCGCATGGCCGACGAGCTGCTCGAGGCCTACGTCCGGCAACTGATCGAGGCCCACACGACGCCGGACGTGTGCATCGCGTGGCAGGGCGGCGAGCCGACCTTGATGGGCCTGCCGTTCTTCGAGCGCTCCGTCGAGTACGCGCACCGGTACAAAAAGCCGGGGCAGACGATCTCCTTCACGATCCAGACCAACGGAACCAACGTCGACGAGCGTTGGGCCGACTTTTTTGCGCAGCACGGCTTTCTGGTCGGCATCAGCATCGACGGGCCGCGCGAGGTGCACGACGCCTTTCGCGTCGACAAAGGCGGCCGTCCCACTTTCGATAAGGTCGTGCGAGGCCTGCAGCACCTGCGCGAACGCGGCGTCGAGTACAACGTGTTGACCACCCTGCATCGCGCCAACGTGCACCATCCGCTCGAAATCTATCGTTTCCTGCGGGACGAGTGCGGCGCTCGCTACCTGCAGTTCATCCCGATCGTCGAGCGCTTCCGCGGGCAAGCCGTGGAGTGGAACTCGTGGCGAGATCGGCCGCTCTACGTTCAAGAAGGTGCCAACGTCACGGCGCGTTCGGTGACGCCGCAAGAGTTCGGCAGTTTCTATATCGCGGTCTTCGACGAATGGGTGCGGCGCGACGTCGGCAGCGTCTTCGTGCAGCTCTTTGACGCGACCCTGGAGAACTGGTACCGCGGGACGACGTCGCTTTGCGTGCACCGTTCGACCTGCGGCACCGCGGTTGCGATGGAGCACAACGGGGACGTCTACTCGTGCGATCACTTCGTGGAGCCCAAATACAAGCTCGGCAACATTCTCGACAAGCCGCTCGTCGATCTCGTCAACTCGTCGCAGCAGCGTTGGTTCGGCCAATCCAAGGCGACGTCGTTGCCGTCGTACTGCCGTCGCTGCGACGTCAAGTTCGCCTGTCAAGGCGGCTGCCCCAAAGACCGGTTCGCGGTTACGCCCGAGGGAGAGCCAGGATTGAACTATCTTTGCGAAGGTTACAAGGCGTTTTTCCATCACGTCGCGGCACCCATGAGCGCGATGGCCGGTCTGCTGCGCGAAAACCGGCCTCCTGCCGAGATCATGGCGACGCATTCGAAGGCGCGGCCCAAATAAGAGGGTTCGGAACGGCCCCCGCGACAAGCGCTACGGCAACTCTCGGGCGATCACGGCATCGCGATAAATGAAAGGGAAAATCTTGACCATCATGCATTTGCGCCGGCTATTTCTCACGGCCGGCTTCCTGGGTGCGATCGCAGCGACCGCCGCCGCGGCATTCGCGCAAGAAGCGACGCCCGATCCGGCCGAACCGACGCCGGCACCGGCGCAGACGCCGACGTTCATGGATCGCCAGTACGACGGCAAGTTTCATATCAGTGCCGCGCCGTACATCTGGGCGCCGACGATCAAGACAAACATCCAGTACACCATTCCGGTCACGCGGAAAGTGAACAAGGTCGAAGGCAGCATCACGGTGCCGCCGGTCGACTACGTCTCCAACATCAACTCGGCGGGCATGATCTCTTTCAACGCGCGACAGGGCAGCGTGATGGCGTTCGGCGACTTCATTTACGTCAACGCCAACGCCAGCGCATCGGCGAGCTCGGCGATCGTCGGGCCGCTCGGGCATCTCGACATCCCAGTCAGCATCTCGACGAACACGCACCTTTCGACGTCGGTTTGGGAGCTGGGCGTCGGAACGGCGCTGGCGCACGGGCACGACGCCGACCTCAACCTCTTCGTGGCGTACCGCTCGTTTCCGATCAACGTCAACCTCGACTACAGCTCGATGGTTGGAATGCGGAGCGTTCGCGCTCCCGCCGGAAGCCTCACGGATCACGTCGACACGACCGATTTCGTCTTCGGGCTCCAAGGGAAAGCCTATCTCGGAGACGGCCACTGGATGATTCCATACTACGGCGACATCGGTTCGGGCGCGAACAATCAAACGTGGGAAGGCTACGGCGGCGTCGGCTACACCTTCAACCACGGCCAGTCGCTGGTCGCGCTCTACCGGGGCCTGCACTACTACGGCTTCCCGTCGTATTCGCTGGTCCAAAAGTTCGACATGGAAGGGCCGCTGATCGGCTACAGCTTCCAGCTCTAGGGCGATCGCGCTTTACGGCGCGACGATCGTATAGGGCCCGTTGCCCAGCGGGATCGGCGGGCTCACGCGTCCGGTGGCCACGTCGACGACGACGCAGGCGTTGTCGCGACGGGCTATGACGGCCGCCGATCTTCCGCCCGCAAAGAAGACCACGCCGTACGGGGCGCCGCCGGCGTGGATGGCCGGGCCGGCCTTCCCGGTGGCCAAGTCGATCGGGGTGACGAGCGAGTTGCCGTAGTCGGTAACGTAGGCGACCCTGCCGTCCGGTGAAATGGCGATGGCGACCGGCATGATGCCGGCCGGGATGGGCGTCAGCGCGCGACGTGCGACGACGTCGAGCGGCGTGACGTCGTTGGAAGCCATTCCGGCAACGTAAAGCCGCTTGCCGCCGGGACCCATCGCCATCAGTGCGGGGCGCTCGCCCGCCGCGATTGCCGGCTGCACCGAACGCGTTGCGACGTCGACCGGCACGACGGCGTTGTCGCCGGTCAGCGAAACGAAGACGGTCGTCCCGTCCGGCGTGATGGCGACGTCGCGCGGATTCGTTCCAACTGCGATCGGCGCCGAAACGCGCCCGGTTGCGGTATCGATCGACTCGATCGTGCCGTCACCCGAGTTCGCAAACCACAGCGTCCTTCCGTCGGCCGTCAAACGTACGCCGTTGGGCCCGTTGCCGGTCTTGATCGTAGCGATCGTTTTCTCGCCGACCGTGTCGATGACCGAGATCGTATTGGATGCGTCGTTGGCGACGTACAGCCGGGTGCCGTCCGAACTGAGCGCGGCGTCGCGCGATTGATCGCCGTGCGTCGGGATCTCGGGACCGGTCGAGCCGGTCTCGAGATCGACCGGCGTCACGCTGTCGCCGAACCGGTTGACCGCGAACGCGATCGGGTGAGCGCTGCCGCCGGTCACGCGCGCGACCGCGACGGCGTGCTCCAGAACCGCGCCGTCGGTTGCGGCACCGTAGATGCGCGCGTCGTAGTAGCCGGCGCCGTCGGTCGCATCGGCTTCGAGACGCACGGCGATCGAAATTTTTGCGCCCGCAGCGACGTCGACCGTGCCGCTTTGCGGTATGACGCGCAGGCCGGGAACGGCATCGGCGTGCCAACTCACGACGGTCGCGTCGCCTCCCGTGTCGTCGACTTGAATCTGTGCGGCGGCGCTGCCGCCGGCCGCCAAGCGAATCTCCGCCGGCCCGACGAAACGCGCGGCGGTGGCGGGGGGGAACGTCAGGGTGCGGGCAGCGTACGAAGGCGGGGCGTCGGAGGGATCGGTGCCCCACGTCGTGTCGGCCGTCGTCGCGAGATCGAAGTCGAGGCGGAGGTTGCGATGTGCGGGGAGCGCGAGCCAGGTGCTCTGCGCCGGCGCGCCGTTGACGCGTAAACCGCGGACGTACGGCGCGGCGGTCGCCGCGTTGGGCGCCTCGACGTCGATCGTCGGGCCGCCGGCCGGGGCCGTAATCGTCACGCCGGAAAAGAGCGGACTGCCGACGTCGAAGGCGCGCACCGACGGATTTTGCGGGTAAAGACCGATCGCGCACCAGACGTACCATGCGCTCATGGTGCCGAGATCGTCGTTGCCCGGAATCCCCGACGGCGTGTCGTCGTAGAGGGTCGAGATCGCCTGGCGGACGATGGACTGCGTGCGCCAAGGTTCGCCCGCGCTCAGATAGACCCACGGACTGCCCAGCGAGGGTTCGTTTCCGAGCCACGCGTACGGCTTGTCCTGATCGGCATTGAGCTGCGAAAAGAACGTGTCGAGACGCCGCACCGCAGCGCCGTCGCCGCCCATTCCCGAAATCAGATCGCGAAGATCTTGCGGAACCATCCAGGTGTACTGCGCGGCGTTCCCTTCCTGGAATCCACTCTGTCCGTTCTCGCCGATTCCGGCGTTCATGAACGCACCGTCGGGGTCGCGCGGGGCAATCAGTCCGGTCGCCGTATCGAACAGCGTGGCCCAGTTCGAGGAGCGTTGCAGGAACCGCCGGGCCACGGCGGCGTCCCCGATCGCGCGGGCGAAGCGTGCGATCGAGAAGTCGTCGAGCGCGTATTCCAGCGTCTCGGAGGCCCCGTTGGGGACCGGTGCAACCGACGTCGTGTGCGTGTTCACGACGAACCCGCGGCGAAGATAGTCGTCGTCCAGCTCCCAGCGCTCGACATACCATCCCTGCGCCGGTGGCCCGGCGGCCGTCGTGGCACCTTTTACCATCGCCGCCAGAGCGGTTCGCACGTCGAAGTCGCGGGCGCCGAACGCGTACGCCCCGGCGATCACCGGATCGATCGAGTCCCCTCCCATAACGCTCGTCGGCCCGTTCACCAGCGGCCAGCGCGGCAGCCATCCTTCTTGCCGATATGCATCGACGAGCGATTGCATCATATCGCTCGTCTCGCCGGGAGCGATCAGCGCGAGCAGCGGGATCTCGGTGCGGTAGATGTCCCAATCCGAGAAGTTCGCGTATTCGCTATGCCCGGGCGCAACGCGATGCACCTTGCCGTCGAATCCGGTGTAGCGGCCGTCGGCGTCGCTGACGAGGTTGGGGTGCAGCAGCGTGTGGTAGAGGGCGGTGTAGAAGGTGTGCTGCTGGCCGGTCGTGCCGCCCCGCACCGCGATCCGTCCGAGATAGGTCTGCCACGAGGCAGCGGCGCGATTGCGAATCGCATCGACGTCCCAGCCGCGGTCTTCGGCGTCGAGATTGGCACGCGCGCCCGCGACGCTGACGAACGACAAGCCGACTTTTACGAGTACCTGGGGGTCGGACGCCGCGTCGAACGTAACGTAGGCTCCGCTTTGGGGCCCGCCGCTGGTCGCCGTACCGGGGGCGACGTATGCGTTGCGCCACGTACCGTACGAAGCGAACGGCCGGTCGAAGCGCGCGACGAAGTACACCGTGTAACGATCGGGCATGCCGCAGAAGAAGCCGCTCGACGCCCAACCGGAGATCTCGTCGCCGGAGTCGACGCGAACGCCGGCATCGGTGACGCCGGCTTGATTCGACGCCACGTTGACGAGGACGTTGGCCTGGGGCGTCGCAGGGAACGTGAAACGAGCGATGCCGGAACGCGGCGTGACCGTGAGCTCGGTCCGAATCGCCGGGCTTCCCAGACTCACGGCATACCAGCCCGGCGAGGCTTCCTCGCCGTCGTGGGAGAACGGCTGGCGCGCGCCGGCCGGATCGCCGATCGCGCCGGTCGTCGGCAAGAAGGCAAAGTCGCCGAACACGTTGCAGCCGGGACCGCTCAGGTGCGTGAGGCTAAACCCGGTGATCGCGCGATCGCCGTATTCGTAACCGCCGCCGGCATTCTGGCTCGGCGTGTCGGGACTCCATTGCACCATTCCGAAGGGGACGTCGGCTCCCGGAAACGTATCGATCGGACCGCCGATCTGCGTACCCGACGTACCGACGAACGGATCGACGAGGTCGACCGGCGTCTGCGCGCCGGCCCTGACGGTCCAGGCGCTCACGAGAAAGAGGACGCCGGTAAGAACTCGCCATCGCCGCATGTCGCGAGCTACGACGCTGCGGCGGCCGCGCCCCGCCGGTCGCTACGGCGCCGCGAAGACCTCGGCCGCCGGCCGCACGGCAGCCAAACCTTGCGCGATCCGGTGAACGTTCGCGCGGATCTGCTCCTCGCTCAACGCGTCGCTCGCATAGGTCGCGTGTCCGTCCTCGACCAGCGTGACCGAATAGCCCCGGCGTTCGGCCTCGCGCAGCGTCGCGTCGACGCAGTATTCGCTCTGCATTCCGCACAACACCACGTGACCGGCCTGCAATCCGCCGAGCATCTCCGCAAGCGAGGTTTCGCGAAACGCATCGCGGTAGCGTTTGTCGACGACCGGCTCGCCCGGGCGCGGGGCGACGGCGCCGGCAATTTCCCAGCCGGGCGTACCGAGGACCAGCTGTTCATCGTTGTGACGCACGTACACCACGGCAATGCCGCGCTCGCGGGCGCGCCGCAGCAGGCCGGACAGCGTCTGCAAGAAGCCGGCGCGCCGGGCCTCGGGAAGACATTCGACCAAAGCGCGCTGAACGTCGATGACGAGCAGCACCGTGGATTCGCCAAGCGCCGCCGGGCCGGCGTCGAAGTGTTCGACGCGCTCGGGAAAATCCAGGAGAAACTCGCCGTCCTTCGGGTAATAGCGGGCTCGCGCGACGTCGTCCCCGGCAAACGCGCGGATCGACTCGAGATCGTCCCAAAACGAGAGCGTTGCGACGTGCGCGAGGTCGCCGTCGACGCGCGTGAGGAGGTACGCGCCGAGATTTCCGGGCGTGGCGCGATACTCGCGCAAGCCGGTGGATTCGACGTACGAGCGATACGATTCGACTTTGCCGGCCGGAAGCCGGCCGCGCCACAGACGTGCGATCAAGTTTGGTTCCTCGTATCGATTGCGGAAGGAGCATCGTTCTCGCTCGGCGAGGACATTCTTTCGTGATGGACGAGACGTGGCAGACGCGCGTGCTGCACGATGCGGTGACCCTTCCCGAAGGCTACCGCTCGCTCGCGACCCCGGTCTACCGAGGGTCGACGACGCTCTTCGAGTCGGCGGCATCGCTCAACGACCACTGGGATCAGTACCGGTCGGGTTACACCTACGGGCTCTACGGAACGCCGACGACGCTCGAACTGGCGGCGCGCGTCTGCGGGCTGGAGAAAGGAACGCGCACGATCGTCGTTCCCGGCGGGCAAGCGGCCATCGCACTGGTCAGTTTGGCGCTGCTCTCCGCCGGAGAGCACGTGCTGCTGCCCAGCAGCATCTACGGTCCGAACCGCGAGCTCACGGTCTCCACGCTCGCGCGGTTCGGGGTGGAGTCGACGTTTTACGATCCGGAAATCGGCGCCGGCCTGGCTGCGCTGTTTCGCAGCGGCACTCGCCTGGTGTGGACCGAAAGCCCCGGATCGGTGACGATGGAAGTGCAAGACGTTCCCGCGATCGCCGCGGTCGCTCGCGCCCGCGAGATTCCGGTGGCTCTCGACAACACCTGGGCAGCCGGAGTCTACTTCGACGCGTTCGCGCACGGCGTCGACGTTTCGGTGCAGGCGTTAACGAAGTACGTTGGCGGTCATTCCGACGTGCTGCTCGGCAGCGTGACGGTTCGCGACGAAAGCTTGCTGGAGCGGCTCGGCGCCGCGCAGAAAGCGCTCGGTTACGGCGCGTCCCCGGACGATTGCAGCCTGGCGTTGCGCGGACTGCAAACGCTCGGGGTGCGCTTGGAGTACGTCGAACGCTCGGCGCTCGAGATCGCGCGACGGCTCGCCGAGCGTCCCGAAATCGAGCGCGTTCTGCATCCCGCGCTACCCTCGTGTCCGGGTCACGGCGTTTGGCGCCGCGACTTCACGGGATCGAGCGGCGTGTTCTCGATCGTGTTCGCGTCCGAGTTCTCGCGCGAACGCGTGCTGCGGTTCGTCGACGCGCTCGAGCTCTTTGAAATCGGCTACAGCTGGGCTGGACCGGTCAGCCTTGCCGTTCCGATCGTCGTACAAACGCCGGGTCGCCCGCCGTACGGCCACCGTTTGGTACGATTCAGCATCGGCTTGGAGTCGACCAAGGATTTGATCGCCGACCTCGAGCGCGCACTGTGCGTCTGTGAGGCCGTTCGATGAAGGCGTTTGCCGTCGTCTTGGCGGTTGCGAGCGTCATCTTCGGCCAAACCGTGGAAGACCCGTATCGTTGGCTCGAGAACGCCGCCAGCCCGAAGGTTCAAGCGTGGGTAGCGCGGCAGAACGCGCGCGCCGAAGCCGCCATCGACGGTTACTCGAAGAACGCCCAAATCGCCGCGCGCATCGAAGCCTTAAGCCGCACCGGACCGCAGCGCTTCGATCCGCAACTCGCCGGCACGACGCTCTTGTTCATGCAAGAAACGCCGCCGCAGCCGCAGCCGGTGCTGATGGCGCAGGCGTGGCCCGGCGGCGAGCCGCGCGTCGTCGCCGATCCGTCGGCATACGGTCCTGCGGTCTCGATCGATTTCGTCTGGCCATCGCCGTCCGGACGGCTCGCAGCGCTTGCGACGTCGGCGGGCGGCAGCGAAGCCGCGACCATTCGCGTCGTCGCGGTCGACGGCGTTAGAAAGTACGGCGAAGCGCTCGGACCGGCCGGCGGCGGTACGACCGCGCCGGCGGTCGCCTGGGACGCCGGCGACGGCGGTTTTACTTACGCTCGTCTGCCGTCCGGCGGATCGCAGTTCGGCATACGCCTCTACCATCACGTTCTCGGCACGCCGCAATCCGCCGATACGCTGGCGCTCGGCCAGATATCGCCGATCGCCGAATACCGGCTGTTGGTGTCGGCGAACGCGCGCCGTGCGGCCGCCCTGGTCCAGTTCGGTGACGGCGCGCCGCTGCGCGTCTACCTGCGCGAGGGTGACGTGTGGTCGCAGCGCGTCGGTCCGGGAGCCGGCATCGTCAGCGGAGTCTACGCGGGGCGCCGGCTCCTCGTCGTGGCGACCGCTGGAACGCCGCACGGGCGTATCGCCGTCGTCGGTGAAAGCGGTACGCTGCGTACGCTCGTCCCGGAAGCTCGCGATTGGGCGTATCACGACGTCGCCCCGATCGCGGGCGGATTCTTGGTGACCGCATCTTGGGGAACGCGCTGGCGCGTCGATCGTTTCGATTCCGACGGCGGATTCGTCTCTGCCTTGCCGTTGCCCGCCGGCGGCATCGGGATCAACGGCTTCGCCTCGAGCGCTGTGCAGCCGCGCGCCCTGATCGCGTATTCGGGCTGGACGACGCCGCTGCGCTGGGGTCTCTACGACGCAAACGACGGTTCGCTTCGCACCGTATGGCAGTTGCAGCCGGCCTCGGGCGACTACCGCAACGTCGCGGTGCGAACGATCGAGGCGATCTCGCGCGACGGCACCGCCGTTCCGGTGACCGTGCTGGCGATGAAGCAGACGAAGTTCGACGGAAACGTTCCGACCATTCTCACCGGCTACGGCGGTTTCGATCTCTCGACCGAACCGTACTTCGTCGGCTCGACGCTCGCGTGGCTGGAGATGGGCGGTGCCTACGCCGTCGCCAACGTGCGCGGAGGCGGGGAGTTCGGCGAAACCTGGCATCGCCAGGGCATGCTGCTCGACAAGCAAAACGTGTTCGACGACTTCTACGCGGCGGCGCGAGCGCTCGTTGCCGGCGGCTACACGACGACGTCGCGGTTGGCCGTCGCCGGCGGCAGTAACGGCGGCCTGCTGGTCGGCGCGGCCGGGATTTACGACGTCTTGCGACACCATCTCTTTGCGAATGGGGCGTACAACGTCTCCGAATACGGTTCGGTGGACGATCCGGCACAGTTTCGCGCGCTCTACGCCTACTCGCCCTATCACCACGTGAGGCCGGGCGTCGCCTATCCGGCGGTGTTGTTGCTGACCAGCGAGAACGATCCGCGCGTGGCGGCGTGGCAGTCGTGGAAGTTCGGCGCCGCGCTGCAAGCGGCAACGAGTTCGGCGCGCCCGGTACTCGTGCTCACGCGCAGCTCGGGCGGCCACGGCCACGGCGCGTCGTTCGCGCAACGCGTCGGAAACACGGCGGTGGAGTACTCGTTCGTGGCCGCACAGCTCGGCTTGTAGAAATAGTCGAAGGGCGCCCGGTTACGGGGCGCCCTTCCCGGAGACGTCGCGGAGGCTTAGCGGCGTACCGGCGGTTTGTGGTTCGAGTCGTCGGGATGCGAGGCCGGAGGCTGCTGTTTCGCCGGTGCGGTGTGCGTCGCGGGCGCCGGATGCGCGGACGCCGGATGCGCGGGCGCCGGGTGTTCCGCCGGGTGCGGCGCGGCGTTTACCGTACCGGTGTGCGTGGGGGGAGCGGGGCGTACCGGAGCGGTGTGCTCTACCGGCGTTGCGTGGTGCGCGGCGGGATTTGCGGCGCCGGTGTGCGCCGGTTCGGTGCGATGCGGCGTCGCCGGATGGGCCGTCGCAGCGTGCGCCGGAGCCGGATGCGCCGGAGCCGGATGTGCCGGAACCGGATGCGCCGGAGCCGGGTGCGCGGCGTGGGCGGGAGCCGGATGTGCCGCTGCGTGCACCGGACGTTCGAGGCGCGCCGCTGCGGCGCGATCGGCAGCGGTTACCGGCTGGTAGTGCGCTAGCGAACGCGTGCTTTCGATC
>DATJUC010000050.1:0-4137 GCA_035502675.1 Candidatus Acidiferrales bacterium
CGGTCGTGCCGAGCCGCGCGCGCGGCTCGACGGCGAGTTTGAGTTCTTTGGCAGCCACGTGAGTCGTGTTTCCTTTGCTTGGAGCGAAGATCAGGTGATCGCGGCGGTTTCCAGCAGCGCGTGCGGTTGCGGCTGGGGCCGGTCCTCGTCGCCGGTGAACAGTTCGGAGACGGAGCGGTTGGTGGTGATGCGGCTGATCGCGTCGGCAAACGTCTGCGCGATCGAAAGCTGCACGAACTTGGGATGCAGCGCGACGTCGACCAGCGGCACCGTATTGGTTACGATGACCTTCTCGATCTCGGAGCGCTCGAGCACGTTCACCGCGTCGCCGGCGAAGACGCCGTGCGAAGCGACCGTGTAGACTTGCGTGGCGCCGCGCGCCTTGATCGCCTCGGCCGCTTTGGCGAGCGTGCCGCCGGTCGAGATCATGTCGTCGACGACGACGGCGATCCGGCCGCCGACCTCACCGACGATGTCGGTCACTTCCGAGACGTCCGGCTCGGGACGGCGCTTGAAAACGATTGCGAGCGAGCTGTTTAGGCGCTTGGCGAAGAGCTCGGCTCGATGCACGCCGCCGGCGTCGGGCGAGACGACGACGATCTTGTCGTCGCACAGCCCTTCCTTTTTGAGATAGTTGCACAGCACCGGCATCGCCATCAGATTGTCGACCGGGATGTCGAAGAAGCCTTGAATCTGGGCCGCGTGGAGATCCATCGTCACGATGCGCTTCGCACCGGTGATCTTGAGCAGGTTGGCGACGACCTTGGCCGAGATCGGCTCGCGGCCTTTGGTTTTTTTGTCCTGCTTGGCGTATCCGTAATACGGGATCACCGCCGTGATGCGCGCCG
Source organism: Candidatus Acidiferrales bacterium (assembly GCA_035502675.1). GTDB lineage: Bacteria > Vulcanimicrobiota > Vulcanimicrobiia > Vulcanimicrobiales > Vulcanimicrobiaceae > DATJUC01. The sequence goes on from DATJUC010000050.1 coordinate 849, forward strand.
CCGACGCTCGCCGCAGCGCGTCGATCATCAGCAGCAGCTCCATCAGCGAATCGTTGACGCCCTTGCCGTTGGGCGTCTTACAAATCGATTGAACGACGAAGACTTCGGAGCCGCGAACGTTCTCGCCGATCTCGACCCGCGTCTCTTCGTTCTTGAATTCCGTAACCAGCGCCTTGCCGACGTGCAGCTTCAAGCGCTTGGCGATTTCCTCGGCAAGCAGCGGATTCGAATTTCCGCAAAAGATCAGCGGGTTATGGCTCACGGTGCTGGTGCTCCCCGGGGCGAGTAGCAGCGGACCGCTCAAGTTCACGCGCGGCACCCGCGCTTCCCGCCCGCGGCCGGCAGGGGCGACCTTCCCCTGCAAACGGCGGCCGGGTGATACGGGTTGAAGCGTAGGCGATGGCCCAACGATTCGAACTCGTCACCCCGTTTGCGCTGGCCGGCGATCAGCCGCGGGCGACCCAGAGCTTGGCCGAAGGCGTCCTGCGCGGCGACCGCGCCCAGACGCTGCTGGGCGTTACGGGGAGCGGCAAGACGCTGGCGATGGCGCGCACCATCGAGATGGTCGAAAAGCCCACGCTCGTGCTCTGCCACAATAAGACGCTGGCCGCGCAATTGTGCGCCGAGTTTCGCGAATTCTTTCCGAAGAACGCCGTCGAGTATTTCGTCTCGTACTTCGACTACTATCAGCCCGAGGCGTACGTGCCGTCGACCGACACCTACATCGAGAAGGACAGCTCGGTCAACGACGAGATCGAGCGCTTGCGGCACTCGGCGACGCAGTCGCTGCTGACGCGGCGCGACACCTTGATCGTCGCTTCGGTTTCGTGCATTTTCGGTCTCGGATCGCCGTCGGACTACATGGAGATGTCGGTGCGCGTGCGAGTCGGCGAGGAGTTCGATCGTGACGCGCTGCTGCGCAAGCTGGTCGACATGCAATACCGCCGCAACGACCTCAATCTGGTGCGCGGTACCTTCCGCGTGCGCGGCGACGTTCTCGAGTACGTCGGCGTCGACGAGGAGCTGGTGCATCGCATCGAGTTCTTCGGCGACGAGATCGAAGCGATCAACGTCGTCAACCTGCTGACCGGCGAGTACGTCGAGAGCAAGGACGACCTGCTGATCTTCCCGGCCAAGCACTTCATCACGCCGGACGAGAAGCTGCGGCGCGCGATCGTGTCGATCGAAGACGAGCTCGAGGAGCGGTTGCGCTGGTTCCGCTCCAACGGAAAGCTGCTCGAAGCGCAGCGCCTGGAGATGCGCACGCGCTACGACTTGGACATGCTGCGCGAGGTCGGCTACTGCAACGGCATCGAGAACTACTCGCGCCATCTCACCGGACGCGAGGCGGGTTCGACGCCGTGGTGCTTGATCGACTTCTTTCCGAAGGATTGGCTGTTGTTCGTCGACGAGTCGCACGTGACGCTTCCGCAAGTCCACGGGATGTATGCCGGCGACCGGTCGCGCAAACAGATCCTCGCCGAGCACGGCTTCCGGCTGCCGAGCGCGCTCGACAACCGGCCGCTGACCTACGACGAGTTCGACGAACACGTCCGGCAGGTCGTATACGTTTCGGCGACGCCCGGCACGTACGAGATCGGCCACAGCACCCAAGTCGTCGAGATGATCATTCGCCCGACCGGCCTGGTCGATCCCGAAGTCGAAGTGCGGCCGACCCGCAATCAGGTCGACGACTTGATGGAGGAGATCCGTCAGCGAACCGAGCGCAAGGAGCGCGTCCTGGTGACGACGCTCACCAAAAAGATGGCCGAAGACCTCACCGACTTCTTGCTGGAGTCGGGCTTGCGCGTGCGCTACCTGCACAGCGAGGTGGACACGCTGGAGCGCGTGGCGATCCTGCGCGATCTGCGCTTGGGCGTGTTCGACGTGCTGGTCGGGATCAATCTGCTGCGCGAAGGCCTCGATTTGCCCGAGGTCTCGCTGGTCGGCATCCTGGATGCCGACAAGGAGGGCTATCTGCGCAGCGGGACGTCGCTGATTCAGACCATCGGCCGGGCGGCCCGGCACGTCGAAGGCAAGGTCTTGATGTACGCCGACGTCGTTACCGAGTCGATGGCGCGCGCGATCGGCGAAACCAAGCGCCGCCGCGAGCGGCAGGTTTCCTACAATCTCGAGCACGGCATCGAGCCGCGGTCGGTCCGCAAAGAGATTCGCGACATCCTCAGCATGGTCGGGGCGACCGAGGAAAACGCGGCGAAGCTCAAGCTCGACAAGGTTCCGCGCGAAATCGCCGTCAAGATGGCGGCCGACCTCGAAAAGAAAATGCGCGACTACGCGGCGAACCTGGAGTTCGAGAAAGCCGCCGCGCTGCGCGACGAGCTCATCGAGCTACGCAAGCAGATCGGCGGGAACGAGGGTTTGTTGTTTGGTGGTAAAGCACCGAAGATCTTCGACCGTGCCCTCCAGGAGCTCGTTAGCGGCTAAGACCGCGGCCGCGCGGCGATGAGCGGCATGTTCTTCAACGTGGGAGAGGGGATCCGCGAGCTTTTGATCGTCGGGCTGGTCGTGGCCGCGGCCGTCGGCGTGCACGCCTACCTCCAGGGGCGCCTCTCGAAGCGGTTCTCCGGCCAGAACGAAGTGGCCGGCTACATCTTTTCCGCCGTCGGCGTGATTTACGCGGTATTGCTCGGCTTCGTCGTCGTCGTCGTTTGGGAGAAGTACGACACGACCGTCTCCAACGTCGACCAGGAGATCGCTTCGGTCTCGGACCTGTATCGCGTCGCCGCGGGCTTGCCTCCAAAGACCGAGGCGGCCGTTCGCCTCGATCTGCGGCGCTACGTGGCCGACATGATCGACGTCGAGTGGCCCCAAATGGCCCAGCGCGTCATCGTTGCGGCCGATCTCGACGTCATCGAAAGCATGGCACACGCGATCGCCACCGTAAAGCCGGCCGACTTGGGCGAGTCCAACGCGCAGCTTCGTGCGATGGGCCAGTCGGCGCGGCTCTTCGACGCGCGCCGCGAGCGCCTGATCGAAAGCGCTCCCTCGGTCCCGGTCGTGCTATGGTTTGCGCTCTACACGGGCGCGGTGGCGATGCTGTTCTTTTGCTATTTGTTCGGCGTCGAGAACCGGCCGACGCAGCTGATCATGACCGCCGTGCTGGCGGCACTGATCGGAATACTCTTCACCGTCATCGACGAGTTCGACTCGCCGTTCAGCGGCTCGGTCAGCATCTCGGACGCCGGATGGAAGATCCTGGCCGTGCACCTGCCCCAAATACCGTAGGGCCGGGCTAACACTCCCGCGCGCTGCCGTTGCGCACGGTTCC
>DATJUC010000051.1:0-9904 GCA_035502675.1 Candidatus Acidiferrales bacterium
GGTGACGAGCCAACGCATCGGTCGCCACGTTCGCGCCGATACGGGGGCCTCCATGCAGGCCGCGCCGGCGTTTACGAAATCACCACCAACTCGACGCGACGGTTGAGCGCCTTGCCGGCCGGGGTCGCGTTCGACGCCACCGGGTGGGTCAGACCGAAGCCGGCAGCGACCAAGCGCGAACGCGCGATGCCGTAATGCGCGACCAGCTCGTCGACGACCGCTTGAGCGCGCCGCTGCGATAGTCCCAAGTTATACGCGGCGCCGCCGTCGGAGTCGGTGTAGCCCTCGATCCGGAAGTGGAGCGTGGGATTGGAGCGCATGACCGAGGCGATGTCGGCGATCACCGGCGCCGAGCGCGGCTGGATCCGCGCGCTGTCGACGTCGAAGTGGATACCGTAGATCCGGATGCGCTTTTGCTTCGCGGGCGCCGCGAAGACTTTCTTGAGCGACGCGGTACCGGTGAGGGTGACGGTCGCCGCTGCGGTTTTGCCCTGCCCGTTGTCGCCGGTTACGGTCACCGTGGAGACGCCGGCCTTGGCCGAAGCCGGAACGGCGACGGCGACGTCGAGTTGCTGGACGCCGCTCAAGTCGAAGCTGGACGGCTTCACGGTGGTCGGAAAGCCGCCGGAAGCGCTCACCGTGATGTGTCCGTTGAAGCCTTGGTTCGCCAACACTTGCATGGGCGCGCGAATCGTCCGCGCGGTGCCGGCGTCGAAGGCGGCTTCCTGGCTGGGAACGAGCAAGAACGCTTCGGTCGCGAGTTGCGTGCACGGCAGATCCGACGGCACCGGAAGTGCGAGCTCCAGCTGGCGGATTCGCTGAACGACCGACTGGCCGTTGTCGCTGTCGGAGAATCCGTCGTAGATTGCGACGCCTTTGCCGTCGACGGCGTAGGACTGAATGAAGCCGTTGACGTTGGTCGTCTTAGCGGCGAACAGATGACCGCACCAGTGTGCGTCGGTGGTGGTCATGGGAATCGAGACGCCGGCGGCATTGCCGCCCTGGTTGGCGTCGTAGGCGGTAAGATCGACGAAATGCTCGGCGTCGTTTTTGTCGCTCGTGCCCAGCGCGTCGTTCTCGGCTTGAATTACCGAGCCTTTGGCGCTGTCGGGGCCGGCGCCGGCCGAGGTGAAGGGATACGCGAACCAGGCGTAATCCGAGGGATCGTTGCATCCGCTGTTGCCGAGAATCAGCTTGTGCCCTTGGGCGATCCAGGATTGCAGCAGCGCGATCTGGGCGGGCCCCATGTCGTTGGATACGTGACAGACGCCGCGCGTGATGACGCCTTCCTGGCCGGTCAGCGCCGCGGCGTCCAGCATTCCGGCGCCGATTGCGGTGAACGAGTAGGGCGCCGGCACGCTGGAGGCGTCGGTGGGCCAGAAACCCGGCTGGGCATCCTGGTCGAGGACGAGAAAGTGATGGATGCCCGTGCCGTTAGGCCGTGGCCCGCAGAACTTGGGTTTATCGGTCGTTCGCATGAAGTAGTACGGGCTGCCGCCGCCGTCGTTGCCGCGGCCGGCGACGATCGAGGCGTCGTCGTTGACGACGGCCCGGACCTTGTCGGGGTTGGCGTCCTTGGTACCGGCTTGATCGGCGACCCAGTTGCGGCCCGCGAGCGTGCCGACGAAGGTAGCCGGCATCGAGTCGCCGTTGCATTGGGTGGCCACCAAATCGCTGCCGACCATGACGAAGACCGATCGCCAGTCGTCCGCCTTGCGTCCGGACATGACGAAGGCACCGTTGAGGTCGGGGACGCTTTCCATGATGTAATAGCCGCTGGGGTTCAAGCCCGCCGGCGGCGCGCCGACGGTGCCGGTCGCGCCGACGCTGTCGAACAGGCGATTGGCGGTGACGCGGACCCAGCGGGCGTCGACGTTGGCGGTTAAGATCTTGTTGCCGCCCGAGCCGTCGCTGCCGCCGCTCAAGGTGCCGACGTCGTGGAATCCGTCGGATGCGGAGGTCGTCGAAACGGCGACCGCCACCGTCGAAGGCGGCTCTCCCTTGCCGGTGTCGGCGCCGCGCAAGGCGGCCTCAAACTCGATGATTTTGGCCGGGCCGGGGAGCTCGAACGTAAAGACGAACGGCGGCTTGGCCGCGTCGGGAAGCTCGCTTCCGATTCCCTCGGCCGCATTGCCGAGATTGCCGTCGTTCATGCCGTCGAGCTGCGGGGGCGAGTAGCTGCGCAGGATGGTGCCGTTGACCACGTCGAGCAGGTTCGGGTTGGGGGTCGGCGTGGGGACGGTGACCGGCGTGGGCGAGCTGCCCGGAGCGGAGCCGGGGGCTTGGCTTGGAGCCTCCGATACCGCAGGGGTCGCAGCCGGCGGCGCCTGGGCCTGGTTGGGTGCCGCGGCCGAGTTGGCGGACCCGCCGCCGTTACAGGCGGCGAGCAGCGCCACGGAGATCAGGGCGAAGGCCGGAAGCGTGCGGCGCATGGGAAACCCTCCCTCGGGACAAAGCAAGCGCCCGACACCCTTACGGGCCGCCGGCCGGAGCGCCCTGCCGCTCTTTGCTTGCGCCGACGTGGGGCCTCCGTGCTATAATGCCGCGGTTGCCGTGCGCCGGATTGGGGCACCGCATCAGCGTACTTCGTTCGGCACGAGGCCGGACGCGATGGCTCCGCACGACGCCCGCAACGCCAGGACGGCACGCGGACGGGGGCCAGAAGGGGTTGTTTTCGTCATGTCCGTCGTTACCATGCGCGAGCTATTGGAAGCGGGCGTCCACTTCGGCCATCAAACGCGCCGCTGGAACCCGAAGATGAAGCCGTTCATCTTCCAAGAGCGCAACGGCATCTACATCATCGATTTGGCGCTCACCGTGCAGAAGCTGCGCGAGACCTACGCGACCGTCAAGCAGCTGGCACGCGAGGGGCGCGTCATTCTTTTCGTCGGTACCAAAAAGCAAGCGCAGGACGTCGTTCGGGAAGAGGCCGAACGCGCGGGAACGTTCTTCGTCAATCAGCGCTGGCTTGGGGGTACGCTGACGAACTTCGCGACGATCCAGAAGCGGATCGCGCGCTTGCGCGAGCTCGAGAACATGAAAGCGCAAGGCGATTTCGACCGCCTTCCTAAGAAAGAAGTCGCCAAGCTTCAAGACGAGATGAACAAGCTGGAGCGCTTTCTCGGCGGCATCAAAGACATGCACCGGCTTCCCGACGCGCTGTTCATCGTCGATCCCAAGAAGGAACGCATCGCCGTGCTCGAAGCGCGCAAGCTGAAGATTCCGATCATCGCCGTGATCGACACGAACTGCGATCCCGACGAGATCGACTATCCGATTCCCGGCAACGACGACGCGATTCGTGCCGTCAAACTGATGGTCGGCAAGATCGCCGACGCAATCATCGAGGGTCGTACCGAAAGCGAGAGCGCGTACGACGAAACGGCTTACGAAGGTCAGGCCGAAGAGGCCGAGCCGATGGCGAACGCCGCCGCAAGCATCTAGGGAACGAGGAGAGAACACGTGTCCACCGCCATGTCCTATCAGCCCAAGGCCGAGGAGATCAAAGCGCTGCGCGAAGAGACCAGCGCTCCGATGATGGATTGCCGCAAAGCGCTGGTCGACGCCGCCGGCGACGTCGCCAAGGCGAAGGCGCTGCTGCTCGAGCGCGGAGCCGCTCAGGCGGCCAAGAAGGCCGAGCGGACGGCCAACGAGGGTTTGGTAGCCAGCTACGTCCACCCCGGTGGGAAGATCGGCGTGCTGGTGGAGGTCAATAGCGAGACCGATTTCGTCGCACGAAGTCCGAAGTTCGCCGAGCTCTCGCGCGACATCGCCATGCACGTCGCGGCGATGTCGCCGCAGTACCTCGACCGCGAGAGCGTGCCGGCCGGCGTCGTGGAGGCGGCGCGGGCGGAGTTCCGGGGCGCCGTTCCGCCCAATAAGCCGCCCGAGGTGGCCGAGAAGATCGTCGAGGGGAAGCTGAACAAATGGTACGAGGAGCACTGTCTGCTCGACCAGGCGTTCGTCAAGGACGACTCGATGAGCGTCGCCGACGTGATCAACGCGGCGGTCGGCGCCCTGGGCGAGAAGATTCGGGTACGGCGGTTCGCGAAGTTTGCCCTGGGAGAGTAACGACCGGGTGAACGAACCTCGATTTTCGCGCGTCCTGCTGAAGATCTCCGGCGAAGCGTTTGCGGGAGACGATAGCGGCGTCGACGTCGACACGACCCGCGCGATGGCAAACCAGATCGCCGAAGTCAGCCGCGCCGGGGTCTCGGTCGCCGTCGTGGTCGGCGGCGGCAATATTTGGCGGGGCAAGGTCCACGAAGAGGCGGGCATGGACCGCGCAACGGCCGACTATATGGGCATGCTGGCGACCGTCATCAACGCCCTGGCCCTGCAGGACGCACTCGAGCGGATGGGCGTGCCCTCGCGGGTTCAAACGGCCATCGCGATGCACCAGATCGCCGAGCCGTACATCCGGCGCCGGGCCATTCGGCACCTGGAGAAAGGACGCGTCGTGATCTTTGCGGCCGGAACGGGAAACCCGTATTTTACGACCGACACCACCGCCGCACTGCGCGCCGTCGAGGTCAACGCGCAAGCGATCCTCAAGGCAACCAAGGTCGACGGCATCTACACGGCCGACCCGAAGAAGGATCCGACCGCCACGCGCTTCGACCGGTTGGAGTACATGGAGGTGCTGCAGCTCGGTTTGGAGGTCATGGACACTACGGCGATGGCGCTCTGCATGGACAACGGGTTGCCCGTCATCGTGTTCGACATGGCCGAGCCGGGCAACATCCGGCGCGTGATTTGGGGCGAGCCCATCGGCACGTACGTCGGGCGGACGCCGTCGACGGTCGCGTCCGCCGAGCTGGTTTGACGGAGGCGAGCGTGAGCGATCCGTTCTTTAAGGACGTCGAGGCGCGGATGAACAAGTGCGTGGAAGCGACGCGCGCCGAGTTTTCGTCGATTCGGACCGGGCGCGCGACGCCCGCGCTGCTGGACCGGCTGCACGTGGAGGCGTACGGTCAATCCGTACCGCTCAAGCAGGTTGCCGGGGTGGCGACGCCCGATTCGCGCACGCTGGTCATCACGGCCTGGGACAAAAACGTCGTCGGCGAGATCAAAAAAGCCATCGAGAAGAGCGACCTCGGTTTGACGCCCAACGTCGACGGCGCCGCCGTTCGCCTGGTAGTTCCCCCGCTGAATGAAGAACGCCGTAAAGACCTCGCCAAAGTCGTCAAGAAAAAAGCCGAAGACGGACGCGTGGCGGTCCGCAACGTGCGCCACAAGGCGCACGACGATCTGCGAACGCAGTTGAAAAACGGCGACATCACCGAAGACGACAACAAACGCCTGCAGGACGCGCTGCAAAAAACGACCGACCGCTTCGTGAAAGAGATCGACGCGCTGGTGGCGGCCAAAGAAAAAGAGATCATGGAAGTGTGAACGACCTGATGCTCGTGCCCGAAGTCGACGCGCGCCGCCGGTTGCGCGATCGGCCGACGCGAACGACCGTCCTCGCTCCCTACGGAGCGTGGCTGGGTTGCGGCACGCTGCGCGTTCTCCGGGTGAAAATCGCCGAGAACGTGGTCGAACTGACCGTCGGCTACGAATCGTACGAGCCGCTGCGGTGATCAATCCCGCCCGCCGATCGATCGACCAGATTCCGCGGCGCGTGCCGCGGCACATCGCGATCATCATGGACGGCAACCGCCGCTGGGCCAAGCGGCACGGCCTCCCCGCCATCGAGGGCCATCGCCGCGGTATCGTCTCCCTGCGCCGCGTCACGCGCGCGGCCAGCGACCTCGGACTCGAGGTCCTGACCGTCTACGGCTTTTCGACCGAGAACTGGAATCGCGACGCGCGTGAGATCGCGCTGCTCTTCGACCTGTGCGTCTACTTCGCGCGAAACGAGTTGGCCGAGCTGCAGGCGAACAACGTGCGCGTCCGCGTCATCGGCGACTGGGAATCCCTGCCGCGCGCGCCCCGCGCCGCGCTGGCCGAACTGCAAAACGGGACCGCCGCCAACACCGGCCTGCTGCTGAACCTTGCGGTAAACTACAGCTCGCATGCCGAGCTCACCCAGGCCGTCCGCGCGATCGCGCACGACGTCGCCGCGGGATCCTTGTCGGCCGGAGACGTCGACGGCGAGACGATTCAACGCTATCTCTATACCGCCGGCCTCCCCGAACTCGACCTGCTGATCCGGCCCGGCGGCGAACACCGTCTTTCGAACTTCCTGCTGTATCAGGCCGCCTATGCCGAGCTGGTCATGACCGACGTCTATTGGCCGGACTTCTCGAAGGACGACCTGGTGCGAGCCTTAGCCGAGTTTGCGGCGCGCGAGCGGCGCTTCGGGGGAGCGTGACGCGACGGATCGTCGTCGGCTTGATCGTCGCGGCGATCGGTCTGGCATGCGTGGTCGTACCGTGGGCGTTTTATTTGCTGGTGTTGGGGATCGGCTTGGGCGCGATCTACGAGCTCAACGCGCTCTGCACGATCAAAGGTCAGGCGCTCGAATATCCGGTGGCGGTCGGCGGCGTCGCGTGTTACGTGATCCTCGCCGCGCTCTCGCTGCTGCATCAGTGGGAGGGCGTCTTACTCGCGGCCATCGTGATCGCGACGTTTTGGCTGGGCATGTACGGCGAGCAGAAGGGCTACTTCGCGCGCACCGCTTACACGTTGCTCGCGGTTCTCTACATCGGCAAGCTGTTGAGCTATTTCGTTTTGATTCGCCAGATTCCGAACGACGGAATGCTGTGGACGTTCTACGCGATCGTGGCCATAGCGCTGACCGATATTTTCGGACTGGTCTTCGGGACGCTGGCGGGGCGCCACCAACTGACCAAGATTTCGCCCAAGAAGACCGTCGAGGGATCGCTCGGGTCGCTCGCGATGGTCACCGCCTTCGCGGCCGGCGTGGCAGTGGCAGTGCCGCAGTTGGGCTTGGCGTGGTGGCAGGGCGCGATCCTCGGCGTCCTTACTTGCGTGGCCGCGCAGGCCGGTGATCTGGTGGAATCCGCCCTCAAGCGCGACGCCGGCGTCAAGGACGCGGGCGACATGATCGTCGGCCACGGCGGCGTCCTCGATCGTTTCGACTCGTATCTTTTCGGTGGAATGGCGTTCTTTGCGACGCTTCACGTACTCGGCGTGCTGGCGGTAACCTAGGGTGCGGCGCAAGCGCGTGGCCATCCTCGGCAGCACGGGTTCGATCGGAACCCAAGCGCTCGACGTCGTGGCGCGCCATCCGCATCGATTCGAAATCGTCGGCTTAGCGGCCGGCCGCAACGTCGCGCTGTTACGCGAGCAGTGCGCGCGCTTCTCGCCGCGCTACGCCACCAGCGCGCAGGACGGCCCGGAGGGGTTGCTTCGCGTGGCGGTCGAGAGCGAACCCGACATCGTGCTCGCGGCGACCGACGGTGCGGTGGCGTTCGATGCCGTCTTCGCCGCGGTCGAGCGCGGCATCGACGTCGCCGTGGCAAACAAAGAGCTGGTCGTCGCCGCGGGCGAGCTGCTGGTGGATGCGGCTCGCCGCAGCGGAGCGCAGGTGCTCCCGGTCGACAGCGAACACAGCGCCATCTTTCAGTCACTCGTCGGCGAGGACTTGGCGACGGTGGCCTGCATCGTGCTGACCGCCTCGGGCGGGCCGTTCTGGCGATGGAGCCGCGAAGAGATCGAGCGCGCCGACGTCAAATCCGCGCTCGCCCATCCGACCTGGCAGATGGGAACCAAAAACACGATCGACTCGGCCTCGATGATGAACAAGGGTCTCGAAGTGATCGAAGCCAGCCGGCTCTTCGGCCTGCCCCCGGAGCGGATCGCGATCGTCGTGCACCCGCAGTCGATCGCCCACGGATTCGTCGTCTTCTTCGACGGGAACGTGAAGGGGCAAATCGCCGCCCCGGACATGCGCCTGCCCATCGGGTATGCCCTCGCTTACCCCGACAGACTTCCGTCCGTCGGGGACCCCAACGAGTTGAACCGGCGCTCCGCCTCCGGCTCCGCGCCCCCCGCCGGACAAGCCGGCGGGGCCCACGCCGGACAAGCCGGCGGGTCGATCCCGGGGGCGCTGCGAGCACTGGGGGGCAAAGACGACGCCGCCCAGCTGCGGTACGAGTTCGAAGCACCCGACCTCGAGCGGTTCCCGTGCGTTCGCTTGGCGTACCAGGCTTTGCAAGCGGGCGGCACGGCTCCGGCCGTGCTCTCGGCCGCAAACGAAGTCGCGGTCGAGGCGTTCGTTGAAGGTAGAATAGCGTTTGGGGAGATTCCCCGTATCATCGAAGCGGCGATGGCGCGGACGACGTCGGAAGAGTTGAGTCTGGACGCCGTGCGCCGCGCGGATCGCCAAGCGCGCGAGGTCGCGCAGCAGATCGTCCTGGAGAGCGAAAGGTCGTCGTGTTGATAGCAGAAGTCGGGTTGGTGGAGGTCGAGAAGGTCGCGCTCTTCCTGCTCGTCTTGTCGGTCCTCATCGTGCTGCACGAGCTGGGCCACTTCGTGCTCGCGCGCCGAAACGGCGTACGAGTGAACGAGTTCGCGGTCGGGATGGGGCCGAAGCTCCTCGGCTGGACGAGCCCGCGCACGAACACGCTGTACTCCCTTCGCGCCCTGCCGATCGGCGGATACTGCGCCATGCAGGGCGAGGACGGAAAGACTTCGGAGGCGGAGCAGCAACGCGAGTTCCTGGCGGCCGAAACCGGCGGACCGGCTCGCGACAGCGAAAACTTTCAAGCCAAAAGCGCGTGGTCGCGGCTGGCGATCGTGCTGGCCGGTCCGGTCGCGAACTTTCTGCTGTGCTACGCGATCTTGCTGATCGCAGCGCTAGCGTTCGGCGTCCCGAGCCCGAACCGCACGCAGCCGGTCGTCGGAACCGTCGTTGCCGGATCTCCCGGAGAGATCGCCGGCATCCGCGCGGGCGATCGCATTCTGTCCCTCGACGGCGCTCCCGTCACCGGCGCGCAACTCGTCGATCGCATCCACGGCTCGCTCGGCAAACGGTTGGACATCGTTTACGAACGCGACGGGGCACGGACCGAGATCTACGTGACGCCCGAGGCCTGCTCGAAGTTCATCGTAGGAACGAAGTCCGCGGAGAAGATGGGCTGCATCGGCTTCACGCCGGTTCCGGCCTACGAGCGGATCGGCGTCGTGCAGGCCGTTCGCGAGAGCGGGGCAGAGTTCGCCAACATTGCGGACCAGACCGTCGGCAGCATCGGCATGCTGGTGATGCACTTCACGCAGTACGCGCCGCAGGTCTCGGGCGTGATCGGCATGGGTCAAGCCGCCACCACGATTGAGGATTTTGGATGGGGCCCGTATCTGTCGCTCGCCGCACTGATCTCGTTTGCGCTGGGACTTTTCAACTTGCTGCCGATTCCGGCGCTCGACGGCGGCCGGGCGGCGTTCATCGTTGCCGAGATCGTTCGCGGGAAGCCGATCGATCCCGAAAAAGAAGCGATGGTCCACGTTGCCGGCTTTGCGGCGCTGATGGCGCTCATGCTGCTGGTCGCCTTCCACGACATCGCCCGCATCTTCAGCCGAAACGGAGTCATGTAGTGCCGCTTCACCTGCGCCGCAAGAGCAAGCCGATCTTCCTGCAGAACAAGACCGGCAAGGCCGACGCCAAGAGCGTATGGATTGGGGGAGACCATCCGGTCGTCGTTCAGTCGATGACGACCACCGACACGGCCGACGCCGACGCGACGCTCGAACAAATCTATGGCCTCGCGATGGAGGGCTGCGAGATCGTGCGCGTCACCGTCAAGGACCCGCCCGATGCAGCCGGCCTGCCCGCGATCGTCTACCGTTCGCCGGTACCGATCGTTGCCGACATTCACTTCGATCACAAGATGGCGCTGGCCGCGATCGAGGCCGGGGTGGCGAAGCTTCGGTTGAATCCCGGCAACATCCGCGACCCCAAGAAGGTCGCCGAAGTCGTGTCGGCGGCCAAGCAGCGAGG
>DATJUC010000052.1:0-38362 GCA_035502675.1 Candidatus Acidiferrales bacterium
CAGGCCAACTCGAAACACTTCACCGCTTTAAGGATCCATCGGAAGGGTTTGGGCCAAACGAGTTGGTTGCTGTCGATGCCAAGCTCTTCGGCACGACCTACGGTGGCGGGGTTAAGGGTCGTGGTGTCGTCTTCAGCATGAGTTCGAGCGGGGTCGAACGAGTTCTGTATCATTTTCGCGGGGCTCCGGATGGATCCAATCCCAATACGCTTATCAGTTTAAGCGGAACGCTTTACGGGACGACCGCCTATGGCGGAACTTATGGAAAGGGAACCGTTTTCGAGATCAGTGCAACGGGGCAAGAGCACGTAGTCTATAGTTTCAAGGGCGGCGCTGACGCTTCGATGCCTAACGGGCTGATCGGTGCAGGCCATGAGTTGTACGGCACATCAGAGTTTGGAGGTAGGCATGGCGTAGGAAGCGTTTTCGAGGTGACCCTTGGAGGCAGCGAACGACTATTGCACAGCTTCGAAAATCTTCCGGGCGGCCGACTGCCTGCGGGCGGCCTCATTGAAGTGAATCATCAGCTTTATGGCACAACGTCGGAAGGTTGCAAGTCGGGCGCGGGCATGGTGTTCGGTCTGAGTCTAGCCGGCAAGGAACAAGTGCTCGGATGCTTCCGGAGTTCGCAAACGTTTGATCTCAATGGTCGACTCGTCGACGCCGGGGGCATTCTCTACGGCACTTCGGTGTACGGCGGTTCAGGGAGCTGCCCGACCTACCCGGGTGAGCCAGGTGGATGCGGATCCGTCTTCGCGTTAACCTCCTCCGGCCGGACGACGCTGCTTCATGACTTTCAGGGCGTTGACGGCGCCTTTCCGGGCGGGCTCGTGGAGATGAACGGCACTCTTTACGGGACGACAAGCATGGGTGGCTCGTCCAACTCCGGGACGATTTTCGCGGTACTGGAACTACGCGGCGCTTTCAACGTCCGATGAAGGAAACCGAAGACGTGTAGAAAGTTTTGAGCCTACGCCGCGACATGGCTTGTCCAACGAACGGTGGGCGCGCTTTTTCTGGAGCCGACGGCCGGACTCGAACCGGCGACCTATTGTTTACGAAACAATTGCTCTACCAACTGAGCTACGTCGGCACGCGCGCTGTGGAGGCGTGACCGAGCGTGGTTCGTCGGCCCCGGGCGCGGCCCTCTCCCCGGCGGCGGCGCGGGGACCAAGGGGTTCCCTGCGATGCGTCCGACGCGCGCTTGAACCGGCGCGAATCCCTAGGGCACGCGGCAGACCCGTCGAACCCGTCGCTCGAGTTCCGGAGGACGTACGATTACACGAGCGATCCGTCGTGTTGCAGCTTCGATCTGCTGCGCCGTTTTCGCCCCGGCGGCGGGCTGCGTTCGCGCGGGAGCGCCGACCGGCCCCCCGCACGTGCTGCGCATCGCGTATGCCGGCGACCCGTCCTCACTAGTCCCGTTCTTGGCGATCGATCAGGAAATCATCGCACTCGATACGCTGTTCTGCCAAACGCTGGTCGGACTCGACGCGGACAATCGCGACGTGCCGATTCTGGTGACGCGTATCCCCAGCCGGGCGAACGGCGACGTGTCCTCTGACGGAACGCGCATCACGTACCATCTCCGCCGCGGCGTGAAGTTCGCCGACGGCGTCGAACTCACGTCGCGCGACGTCGCGTTCACCTACCGTGCCGTTCTGGATCCGCAAAACCGCGCTACCTCGGTCCACAACTACGAACGGATCGCGTCGTTGGCGACGCCCGATCCGTATACCGTCGTGATCACCCTGCGCCATTCGTGGAACGCTGCGGTGCACGTGCTCTTCGCCGAAGCCGACTACATGTACGGAATTCTCCCGGCTCACGCGTTCAGTGGGACCAAGGTCGTCGGCAGCCGCTGGGAAAACGCGCCGTTCGGAACGGGGCCGTTTCGCGTCGCCAAATGGACGCGCGGCGATTCGATCTTGCTGGAGCCCAACCCGTACTTCAGACCGCGTCCCAAGCTGTCGCGCATCGTTCTGCAGATCGTTCCGAACCTGAACACCAACTTCATCGTCCTACAGAGCGGCGCGGTCGACATCGGAACGCTGACCCCGGAAAACGTCGAGCGGGCCGCAACGCTTCCGGGAGTCGACGTCGTGCGCGTCCCGGAGAATGCCACGGATCTGTTCTACATGCAGACGCAGACGGCGCCGACGAACGACGTGCACGTTCGCCGCGCGATCGCGTACGCACTGGATCTGAACGCTTTGCAGGACGCGTGGCGCCATCAGTACCCGCCGGCCGGCTCGTTTCTGCCGCCGCCGATCGTCCGTTGGAAAAGCGTGACGATACCGCCCTATCCCCACGATCCGGCGCGAGCCGGCCGCGAGCTCGACGCTGCGGGCTGGGCGCTCAAGCACGGACTGCGCGTGAAGAACGGTGGGCCGCTCGCCGGCGTCATGGGAGTCAACGCCGAGGATCCCACGCAAATGCGAATCGCGACCCTCGTGCAGTCGGAGCTGGCGGCGGTCGGCATGCGGGTGACGCTCAAGCCGCAGCCGACGAGTCTTTGGTTCAGCCCGCAAGGCCTGCTGCGCAACGGCGACGCGACCTTCGTTTCGGAACCGTGGGTCGGAGGAAGCGATCCGGAGCAATCCGTGAACCTCACCTGCGAGCAAGCCGTAAAGGGCGATTCGAATCACGCATTTTTCTGCTCGAAGGCGCTCGACGCGCTCTTTGCCGACCAAGCGACGACGCCGAGCCAAGCGCAGCGCAACCGCGATTTCGACGCGATGCAGGTGTTGGTCCGCCGCGACGTGCCGGCGATACCCCTGTACTACGAGTACCGCCTGCTCGGCGTCAACCGCCGCGTTACCGGATACGCGACCAACATGCTGTGGGTCCCGGTGAACGCGGAACTGTGGGACGCGCACTAGGCCCCTCCCAGACTCACGCCGGGCCGCCCGAACGCCGATGAAGATGGTGGTGGACATCGCCTCAGACATGGCCGCCGCGCAGCTTCGGATCGCCCAGATCACCGGCTCAGGCGCGGCATTTCCGCAGCCTCCGACCGCGCCGGCCGACGTGCCGTTCGCGTCGTATCTGGCCGACCTGATCGACCCCGGAAACGCCGCTCCCGCCGCGCCGATGCAGATGCCCGTCCAAGGGCAAATTACGTCGCCGTTCGGCCAGCGCGCGAACCCTTTGGGCCCCGGGACCGAGTTCCATCCGGGTATCGATATCGCCGCCGACGAGGGCTCCCCGATCCAAGCCGCCATGGGCGGGACGGTGGTCGCGGCCGGTCCCGACGGGGGCTACGGGAACCTCATCACGGTCGACGACGGCGACGGCATGACCACGCGCTACGCGCATTGCAGCCGAATCTACGCTCGCGTCGGGCAAGCGATCGCTCCGGGCGAAGTCATCGGCGCGGTCGGCATGACCGGTCGCGCAACCGGGCCGCACCTGCATTTCGAAGTGCGGCAGGACGATCGGCCCGTAGACCCGATGGAATACTTGCCGCAGTAGCAGCGTCGCCTTGCGGCCTTGGAAACGGCCCGCGGACGAAAGGCTGGTGACTCGTGAAGATCGGTACGCTGGAAATGAAGATCGCCCGGGTCGAGGGGTTTCGCGTGCGCGTGCTGGCCGGCGATCGCGACCTTCGTTCGGATCGCGAAGGCATGCCGCCCTGGCCGTACGAGAAAGCCGCTCGGGACGCCTGGACGGTCGCCAAGTGGAAACAGGAGCGCTTCGTGAGCTGCTATCCCGGATTCGACGTCGAGGTCTTCGACGGTGACGGCAACGCCGTCGAGCACGGCCGCACGCTGCTCGAGACCGTTCGCGACAGCTACGACTGAGCGCTCGCACCCGCTTGACCTCGAGCCCGGCCGAGGTTGTAGGGTTAGACCATGAGCGTACGCGTATACGGATGCAATCACGTCGCCATCGAGGTCGACGACGTCGATCGCGCGGTGGCCTTCTACCAGGACGTTTTTAATCTCGAAAAGCTCGACGAAGGCGAGGGGGACGCCTTCTTCAAGCTCGGCGAGCACCAGTTCTTGGCGATCTTCGAACGAAGGGCGAACGGCGACGGGAGGCGCAGCCGGCCGACCGCGCACTTCGGGATCATCGTGCGCGACGAAGCGCAGATCGCCGAAGTTCGCAAGAAGGTCGTCGATACGTACGGCTTGACGCTGTTTCCGCGCTTTCGCTGCGACTTCGTCGATCCGTTCGGCAACCGCGTGCAGGTCGTCGACCTGCACGACGAGTCGATGGTCTGGCTGTTGCCCTACCGCGAAGTCCAGGATGCGGGCATCGTCTTCGGGTCGGCGGCCTCGGCCAAAGCGCGATAGTCGAAAGGAACCGTCGGCAAGAAAACGCTGAGTCTAAGCCGGCTCCGCGAGATCGTCGACGATGCGAAACAGGTTCGCGAGGCTCGTACGACCGAGCAGCCGACGCAACCGGGAATCTTTTGGAACGATCAACGTCAGGGGGGCGAGGCCTGCGCGCGCGCGGTGCTCGTGTAAGCGCCGCAGTTCGCCCAAGAAACCGGAGTCGACGTAGCCGACGGCGCTCAAATCGAAGACGACGTTCGGCTCGGCGGCGAGCCGGTCGAAGTCGGCTCTTAAGTCATTCTTTGCGGCGACGTCATAGTCGCCGGCGAACACCAAAACGGCCGTCAATTTACCGCTCCCTCGTGCAGAAGTCCGGTGATCTGCCTGGGAAACGTAACCCGGCGGCGGTTTGTGCGGCAGGATACGAAAATCTAACGTTAGTGCGTAGTGCAGGCGTGAACGGCGTTCGAATACATCGGCTGAATATTGTAGAGCGTCGATCCGAGCGTCACTTTTGCGACGTAGTATTGGCACTCGTCGGCCAGCTCCTCGCCGTCGATCTTGTTGAACCACGCCAGCCTCGGACCCGGATCGGTGACCGATTCGAAGGTCTCGTGAGCGAGGGTCGAGATGGTCGAGTTGGTCAACTCGTCGGCGCCTTTCGACCGATCGGTCTTACAACCCGGAACGTCCTGATAAGGCTCGACCGAATACACGATCGTCCCGATGTCGGAGTACTTGACCGTTGCGTGGTAAGCGCAGAAGTCGTCGGTCGGCGCGTAGTCGGGCGAATAGCATTGCCGCGAGAAATCGATGCACGTATCGGTGCCCTTCGGCAAGAAAATATGATAGAGCGTACCGTATCCGGACTGCTTCTGCGCGGCGGCTACGCCGTGCAAGATCGAAAACAGATCGTTTTCGTAGAGCGCCGTTCCGGGGTAGCGCTTGTACGTGACCGCGCTCGATCCGCTTAACGTAAGCGACGCGGCGGGGCTCTTCGTATACTGGGTCAGGAGGCCGGCGAACGCGCTTCCGCTCAGTTGCTGTTGAAACGGCGCAACGCTGCCCCAACAGGAAGCGTACCGGCCGGGGCAGTTGACGTAAACGTTATAGGCAGCCTCGGACTTCATGATCGGGCCGCCGTAGTCGGTGAGGTCGTCGGGGTAGATCGCTCCCCCCGGCACGGCCGCCGCCGAGTTTGTACCGTGGCGCAGGCGCATGACGTGAAAGTGGAACGACTCGATCGCGTACGCTGGCGAAGCTTGCGGCACGGCTCGGAAGGCAGCCGGCGCTTGGGGCGCCGTCACCGAGCCGCCGTCCGAGCACGCCGAAAGCGAGACCGCGCACGCCATGGCGGAGAAAACGCCGGCGAAGCGCGTCGCGATCACTTCGGAACGGCGGTGACGTCGATGGTCGTGACGGGCGCGCCGTGGTTACCCCAGGCCGACCGGACGTAGGTGACCACCGAAGCGATTTGCGCGTCGGAAAGCTGCGAGCCCCAGGGCGGCATCATGCCGTTGTAGGTCGCGTTGCCGACCGCTATCTTGCCCGACAGGCCGTACTTCACGATGTGGATGACCGTCTTGGGATCGCCGGTCACGGCAGCATTGCCCGCCAGCGGCGGAAAGGCGCCCGGCACTCCCTGACCATTGCTCTGGTGACAGCTCGCGCAGTTGGTGGCGTAGACTTGCTGGCCGCCCCCGGCGGGCGCCGCGGCCTCCGTCGCCATGGCTGCGCCGGTTGCGGCGGCGGTATTTGCCGAGTCGCCGGCGGTATTTGCCGAATTACCGTTGGACGAACAGGCGATAAGGGCTGCGAGCGCCGGCAGCGCGGCGACCGCAAGCGGTGAGGTTCGACGTACGCGCTCCATGTACGAGCAATCCACCCGGTAGCGCACGATTCCTCCCGGAGGCGGTCAGAACGTTGTGTCCGCGTCGCTGAAGGAATAGCTCCCGCGCGCCGCGGTTTTCGCTTGGTAGAGGGCGGCGTCGGCGCGCTCGAGCGCTTCCTGCACCTCGTCCATGCTCTCGCCGCCGATCAGCGCCGCGCCGACGCTGACCGAAGCGCGCACGTCCTTCCCGCGAATGGTGACGGGCAGCTTCATCACCGACGTGATGCGCTTGAGAATCCGCTCGACGTCGTCGCGCTCGACCGGCGGATGGATGAAGACGGCGAACTCGTCGCCGCCCAAGCGCGCGACCGCGTCGCTCGTGCGTACCGATTCTTCGATCGTCTCCGCCAGCCGCACGAGAAGCTCGTCGCCGGTGGCGTGACCGTACGTGTCGTTGATTTTTTTGAAGTGGTCGATGTCGAAGACGCAGATCACGCCGTGATTCGTACCGCCCGAGACGGCGCGTTCGAGGGCGCTGAAGAAGGCGCGGCGATTCATGATTCCGGTCAAACCGTCGTGCAGCGCCATGCGCTCCTGCTCGGCGGCGGTCTGCCGCGCGACCTCCAGCGCGGTGCGCTGCGACAACAGGCGTGCCATCAAGCCGGCGACCAAAACCGCAGCCAGCAATCCGACGAATCCCGGAATGAGGCGCACCACCTCTTGCCGCTGGTAGCCGCCGAGCCGCTCTGCGAGAATGCGATCGATGAACGGAAACTCCGTGTCCATTAGTGCCGCGAGGTCGAGCGTCGCGACGTCGAGCGACTGCTCGGTGGCGAAGCGATTCGAGGGCAGCGGTGCGGTCATATAGGCGCCGAGTTGTGCGGATGCGTCGCTCGAGCCGCGCAGCGCACGTCCGAACGCGGCCGACAGCGGTGCCATGTCGAAACGCGCGGCCAGCATGCGAACCGAATCGCCGGTGTCTTGCATCGCGTCGGCAATCGATTTGTCGAAGAGCACTTGGCGGCGCTTGAGGTTCAGACGCTGCTCGAGACTCGGAATCGTCCCCACCGTACATAACTGACCGCGGGCACCGCGCACTTGGGCGAGCGCCTCGGGAAGCCGGTACGAAACGGCGTCGCTGAGACTGATGCCCGCGAAATCGGGATCGAAGGTAAGTCCGGAAGCATCCGCGGTCGAGACGAACGTGGCGTCGAGCGCGTCGAAGAGCGCATCGTCGTCGGACGGCGACGGACGGCCCGAGCGAACCGTGCGCGATTGCGTCAGTACGGCGTTCCAAGACGCAGGTAACGGAAGCGGCGAGGGCACCTGCGCGAACGTCGCGGCGGCGGCATCGAGGCGGCCCAGTAACGGCTTCGCGCCGGGCAGCCGGCACTGACGGGCGAGCACGTACTGCGCCGCCGCACGATCGAAGGCCTCGAGCGCGACGATGCGGTTGAGGCCGGCGCGTTCGTTCTGTACGCCTGCGATCAGCGCCGACGCCTCGTATTCGAGATAGACCGTGATCGCGATCGACGGCAGTGCCAAAACCACCACGAGCAGCGCGATGAGCCACGCCGCACGGGTTCGGGAGAACCCCATGCTCCATCAATGCGCCGGAAGCGCGTTGGAGCCCCTCCGGGTCGGGACGCCGCGGTGGCGGGTCAGCCCTACGCGGCCGCGAAGGTGCGGACGTGAGCGCCGTGGGCCGTCTCCTCGACCGTGCCGACTGGTCGCACGTGCACCTGCGCATCACCGCCGCACTCGGCGTTGCCTGGATCCTCGACGGCTTCGAAACGACGGTGACCGGTCCGGTCTTGGCAAACGTCGCGCACGAGCTGCACTTCTCGGGCAGCACGGCGGCGTGGGTAAATCCGATCTATACGGTCGGGATGCTCGCCGGAGCGCTGACCTTCGGTCCGCTGGCCGACCGCCTCGGGCGGCGACGTCTCTTCATGCTGACGCTGGCTATCTATTGCATTGCGACCGTGCTCACCGGGTTCGCATGGAGCTTTGCGTCGCTGGCAGCCTTTCGTTTTTTGACCGGCATCGGAATCGGCGGAGAGTACGGCGCCATCAACTCGGCGATCGAAGAGTTCATTCCGCCGCGATATCGCGGACGCGTCGACGGAACCATCAACGCGTCGTGGAACGTCGGTGCGGTCGTCGCGTCCGGCGCAGCGTATCTCGCGCTCGGCGCGCTGCCTACGGATGCGTGGCGTGCGGTCTTCTGGTTCGGCGCGATCGTTGCCGTCGGCGTTCTGTTCGTTCGGAGTTCGGTTCCGGAATCGCCGCGCTGGCTCGCCGCCCGCGGGCGCGACGACGAGGCGCGAGCGATCGTCGCGCGGCTGTTCGGCGCGAGGCCGGAAGCGCTGCCGCCCGAACCCGATGCGGCGGAGCCGGCCCCGCAGCGAACCTATCTCCAGCAAGTCGCGCGGCTCTGGAGCGAAACGCCGGCGCGGCTGATTTTTTCGTTCGCGCTCAACCTCGCGCAAGTGATGCCCTATTACGGCATTATCGCAATCGGAGGTATCGCCATCTTTCCGGCCGTCGGCATCCCGCGCTCCGGCATTCCACTGCTCTATCTGGCGAGCGCGGGTACCGGGTTTTGCGCGCAGCTCGTGATGTCGTGGCTCACCGATTGGTGGGGCAGGCGACCGACGATGCTCGCGGTCTTTACCGGCGCGGCGGTTTGCTGCGGCTTATTGAACGCCACGCACACGCCGGCTTGGTTCGTCGCCGTGTTTCTGATCTTCGGCATGTTCAGCGCGTCGGCCGGCGCGGGCGCGTACGTCGTCGTCAGCGAGATCTTTCCAACCGACGTGCGCTCTTCGGCGATCGGCTTGTCGGTGGCGGTCGGACGCGTCGGGGCGATCGTCGCGCCGGTGGCCTTCTTCGCGCTCAACGCCCGCTACGGCGTGGGCGCGGTTTTCTTCGCGATGACGGCCATTTTCGCGGGTGGGGCGCTCGCGATGCTGTGGTGGTACCGATTCGGCGTCGAAGGCCGCGGCCGGTCGCTCGAACAGATGCTCGAGTCGGGAGTTCGCTGACGAAAGCGGCGACGGCGCGCGTACCGAAGCGCGCGCTGGGCGGTCAGGCCGACTTCGGTACGAAACGCAACGCCAGACCGTCGATGCAGTATCGCAGACCCGTAGGTCTGGGGCCGTCGTCGAAGACGTGACCGAGGTGGCCGCCGCATTGCCGGCAATGCACTTCGGTGCGCTCCTCGATCAACTGGTAATCGCTCTGCTTGAGGATCGCGCCGGGTAGGACGGTCCAGAACGACGGCCACCCGTCGCCGCTGTCGTACTTCGCCTCCGAGGAGAACAGCGCCAGGCCGCATCCGAAGCATCGGTAGGTTCCGGGACGGTGTTCGGCGATGAGCGGACTCGAGTTGGGCGGCTCGGTGCCGCCTTGCCGGAGAATTTCGTAGCGGTCGGGGCCGAGCAGCCGCAGCCATTCCGCATCGCTGTGGGTGACGGCATAGGTTTGCGATCCCGCGATCGCGCTGCGACGCAGGATCAGCGCGGCCGCGGCGCCGCCGGCGAGGCTCGCGACGAAAGCCGCGCGCTTCATTTCGGAACGCTCACGTGACATGCGGCACCGCCGTTCTTTTCGAAATATCGTTGGTGGTACTCTTCGGCCGGCCAAAACTTCGGCGCGGGCAAAATCTGCGTGACGATCGGCCGCGACTGAGTCTTTGCCTCGGCGTCGCGCGACGCGAGTGCCGCGCGTTCCTGTTCCGGCGAGTACGTGAAAATCGCCGATCGATACTGATCGCCGACGTCGGGGCCCTGACGGTTGAGCTGCGTCGGATCGTGAATCTGCCAGAACACTGCGAGTAATTGCTCGTACGAGACGCGCTTTGGATCGAAGGTGACTTCGACGGCCTCGGCGTGACCGGTCGTGTGGCTGCAGACCTGGCGATAGGTTGGATTTTCGGTGCGGCCGCCGATATAACCCGAGACGGCGCTCAGGACCCCCGGGACTTGCCGAAAGGCGGCTTCGACTCCCCAGAAGCAGCCGGCAGCGAAGGTTGCGATCTCTCTGTCCATACACCCTGAGAACGCCGGCCGGAGGCGGGCGGATGCGTCGGCGGGCGTCCTATCGAGGGCTTTGCGGCGCGGCCGAGAGCCAACGGAAAACGGCAACGCATCCCCAGACCGCCTCGACCACGCCGAACGGCCACGTGCCGGCCAGCCATCCATAGGCCGAGGCCGCAAAACATGCCAGTGCAAAGACGAGGACGAACGCGCGGTTGCGGCGCTCGAAGGCGTAAGCGAGCATCATCGCGGTTACCGATGCGAAACCGAACGCCGTCAGGGCCGTCACAGGAGCGCTTCAAGCATCGCTGCACGGACCGTATCGAGAGCCGCTTGCGCATGCGGCGACGCGTCCATCCAATCGTTGACCATCAACGCGAACGTCACGATGTCGCCGTCGGACCGTTTCACGAAACCCGCGAGCAGCCGCGCGTGGTTCAGGGAACCGGTTTTCGCGATGAGGTTGCCGGCGAGCGGCGTTCCGGCGAACGTTCCCTCCAGAGTTCCGCGAAGACCGGCGACTGGCAGCGCTGCGAGAAATGCGTCGCGGTTGGAATCGCCGTAGTCGGCATTCAAGATCGCGACGAGTGCGCGTGGCGTGATGCGATCGTAAGACGAAAGACCCGATCCGTCCGCGATCGTCAGCGTGGCGGGGTCGACGCCGATCGCACGCAGCCACTGCGTCTCGTCCTCGATTCCGGCCGCTCGCGCGTCGTTGCCGGTGGAACTCGCGCCGAGCTCTTCCAAGAGCTGCTCTCCGATGACGTTGCGGCTCGGCAGCCAGAAGTCTGCCAGCAACTGCGACAGCGGTTTGGAGCGATGCGTCCAGAGGTTGTGGGCGGCGGCCGGAACCCGGCCGTCGCGAACGCCGCCGAGTACGTCGATGCCGTGCCGCAGCAACGCCGCGCGAAAAGCCTGAGCCGCGTAGGCGACTGGATCCGGCACCGCCGGCTCGAGGTCGTCGGAAAGCGGGGCACCCAGCGGATAGGAGCCCACGACGCGGATAGCATCCGGGCGGTCCCACGGGCGATCGATGTCGGTCGTATCGTCGCTCCCGCGCACCCCCGTGACGGTTGCATTGTCGAGTTGGAACGCGTCACTCGGATCCGATTGCAGCACCGCCGGTTCGCCCGCAAGCGCGCCCGGCGAGATGCGAACGTGCGCGACGCCCATTTCCAACGTGAGCGCGGCGGGCACCGCGGCGTATCCGTAGGGGATGTCGTCGATCGCCCAACCGCCGGGATAGCGAGGCGCGACGTAGTGCGACGAATCGGCAACCAGTGCGCCTTCGACGCGCTGCACGCCGGCCGCCGCGACCGCCGTGGCCGCCGCGTCGAGGTCGCTCGGCGACAGCTCGGCGTCGCCGCCGCCTCTCAGGTAGAGGTTGCCGCTCAACGTGCCGGCTACGATTCCGCCCTCGTCGTCCACCTCCGTCACGAAGGCGAAAGACGGCCCAAGGCGTGACATCGCCGCCGAACCCACGATCAGCTTGAACGTCGACGCCGGGACGAAGTCGTCGTCGGCGCCGCGCTGGTAGAGCACGGCGCCGGTCGATTGGTCGACGGCGAGCAAACCGACGTGGGCGCCGCGCAGAGCCGGCGCCAGCATCGCCGCATCGATCGTCCGTGCCGCTACCGCGGCGCTCAGAAGCGCGGCGAGGATCAAGCTTTCAAAACTGCGCCATGAAACGGTCGACGTCGTCCTGCGCGGCGCCTCCGGCAAGCATTCGCACCGCGAGCTGTTCGCGACCCTGCGGAGGCGTTACGAGCATGAACGCCGTTTCTTCGCTCGACCCCGTAACGGCGCACCACCGCGCGGCGGCCGGAACGAGCGCCGTTTGATACCGTTCGAGGCGCGCGGCGGTTTCGCCGACGCAAACCTCGAGCGGTTCGTCGAGCGTCATGACGATCGCCGGTCTGTCCGCGAGATTGATCGACGCCGGCTCGGCACCGGCGATCACGCGTTCCACCACGAATCGTGCGCTCCCGATCAGCGCGGTCCGCTTCAAGCCTTCGAAGCGATACGGCAGCTGAAACAGCGCACCGCTGGTTCCCGCCCGGTAGTCGAGCACGTCGGCCGCTTTCTGAACGTGCAGTTCGCGCCCTTTGCCGTCGGGGCCGACGCGATTCCAGTCGAACATGCGATACGTCAAATCCGACGCCTGCTGAGTTTCGAAGAGAACGATACCCGCTCCGATCGCATGGACCTCTCCGGCCGGGATGTAAAACGTGTCGCCGGCCTTGACGGGAATTTTGCGCAGAATTTCGCCCAACGTGCCGTCCGCGACCCGCCGCTCGTACTCTTGCCGCGACGTATCGCGAGTCCACCCTAGAACGATTTCGGCATCGGGTTCGGCGGAGAACACGTACCAGCACTCGGTTTTGCCGTTGCGCTGATGCTCGACGCGACGTGCGTAAGCGTCGTCGGGATGAACTTGCACGGACAGCCAATCGTGGGCCGTGATGATCTTCGTGAGAATCGGAAAAATCTGCGACGGATCCAAATCGCCGACCAGCCGGCCGCGGAGCTCGGCGCGCAAATCGGCCACGGTTTTTCCTTGCAGGGCGCCGTCGAGCACGGCGTTGGCGTCCCAGCATTCCCACGATTCGGCCAGCTTTTCGCCGATGGTTCCGCGCTTGCCGTAGTCGCGTACCAGCTCGTCGCCTCCCCAGATCGCCGTGGTGAGCTTCGGGTCGAGAAGGTAGGGATAGATCACCGTCTCCGCCATGCGCGGGACTTCGACCCGGTCATCCGCGCCTCCGCCGCCGGCGTACTGCAGGCATGATGTTGGCTCGCAGATTCGTCGTAGCCGCCGTCGTCGCTGCAATCGCCGCCGTTGCCGCGGCGCTTCCGGTCGCCGCGCGGCGCGACGGCACGACGCTGGTTCCCGTTCTCTCCGCGACCCGGTGGCTCAACGGACGCGCGACCGCGTCGTCGGTACGCGGGCGCGTGGTTCTGGTGGACGTTTTCACGGTCGATTGTGAAAACTGCCGGAACGTCGTTCCGGCGCTGCGACAGCTGTTCGCGCGCGATCGGGCGCGTGGATTGACGATCGTCGGAGTCCACGCACCCGAAACGCCGCCCGAGCGGCAACTCGACTACGTCGAGGCGAGCCTAGCGCGACAGGGCATCGTGTGGCCGGTTGCGGTCGACGACGATTTTTCGATCTGGAACGCCTACGGCGTCACGGCATGGCCGACGCAGTTGTTCTTCGACCGTCAGGGCCGGCTGCGCAAAGCCATCGTCGGCGATTCACAAGACGATGCGGTTCGCGCGACGGTCGAGTCGTTGCTTTCCGAATAACTGACCGTCCAAGGAAAGGCCGCGTGCTGCCTTTTGCGCAGCGGGTGATCGCGCGGCACCTTCGCGACGTCGAGCGCCCTTTCGAAAAGCTCTTCTCGCGCCCGGTCGAGCTCGCGCGACGCGTCGATCCAATCGTCGAACGCCTTCCGGTGAGCATCCGAGACGGCGTAGTAACGAATCGTGTTGGGCGAGGTCGCGAGAAATCGCCGATTCGATTCCGTGAGTAGGCGAAACGCTTCCGACGCAGCACGCTGCTTTTCGTCGTAGAGTGTGGCGAAATGCTCCAAGTCTTCGTGCATGAGCGTTGCGTTCGACGCCGTATCGCGTCGTACTTTCATTCGAAAACATATTAAATTTCGATGCACGATAACCGTGGTTAAATTTAGCGTGCATCGTTATCGCAAAAAGAAACCACAATCAACAAGAAGCTCGCAAAGCTTTGCGGCGGACGAAGAAAAGCACCCGGCGCGCGATCGCTTCGCGGTTTGCGATCGCACGCTCTGACGCAGAACGGTTGGAAATTTGCCGCGGAAGTGCGGCGAGGCGTTTCAGTCGCCCCGTCCCCGCAAATTTGGAATTCGAAACCCGGCCTGTCGGGGCCGCGAGGAATGCAAGCAAGGGAAGCGAGCGTTTGGGCCGGCGGTTAGCGTCCCGGTCCCGCTCGTCACCGGCCGGTTGACCGCGCGGGCGCGGCTCCGGTAGAAGGAGGGAGTGAAGCCCGCTCCGCTCCTGGGCCGGCGTGCCGCAATCGCCGTCGTCGTCGCCGTCTATACGGCAATCGGTCTGCTGCTGACCAGCTACCGCTATCTCGAGAACGTCGCCAACCGGCAATACGGGACGCTTCTCCCACGATTCCTCGAAGAAATGACCGGCGCGTACACCGCTCTGATCGGCGTGCCCATCGCCGTCTACGCCGCGCGCCGTTTCCCGATCTCGCGAACGACCTGGAAAACGGGCATCCCGGTCGCCGTCCTCGCGGCCATTGCCTACTCGGCGATCCATACGACCCTCATGTGGGCGACCCGCTCCGCGCTCTTTCCGTTGGCCGGGCTCGGCCCGTACGACTACGGAATCATGCTGTTTCGTTATCCGATGGAAGCCTCGAACGACGTCATCAGCTTTGCGTTCGTTTCCGGATTCGTGTACGCGTGGGACCGTCTGGCTGCCGCGCGTCGAACGGAGCTCGCGTCCGCCGAGCTTCAGACGAAGCTCGCCCGGGCGCAGCTCGAGAACTTGCGCCTTCAGCTCAATCCGCATTTTCTCTTCAACACGCTCAACGCGATCTCAGCCGTCATGTACGAAGACGTCGGTAAGGCGGACGCGATGCTGACCAAGCTCAGCGATTTCCTGCGCGTCGTACTGGATTCGCACGGGGTGCATCAGGTTCCGATCGGCGACGAGCTCGCCGTCGAGCGCAAGTACGTCGAGATCATGACGTCGCGGCTCGAGCAGCGGCTGGAGTTGAAGGTCCGGGTCGAGGCCGGGGCGTCGGACGCGGCCGTGCCGTTCATGATTTTACAGCCTCTGCTCGAGAATTGCATCCGCCACGGCGTTTCTTCCGAGCGCGGTGCGATCGAAATCGAGATCGAGGTGTCGCGGCGCAATGGCTCGACCGTCATCGCCGTCGTCGACGACGGGGTCGGATTCGCGGCGCGCGCCGCCGGCGGCGGACGCGGCCTCCGCCTCGTGACGTCGCGGCTCGAGCACCTCTACGGCGACGCGGCGACGTTTGCGATCGGCGGCCGCGAGACCGGCGGAACGCGCGCCGAGATGACGTTGCCCTTCGTGCGAATGGAATCGGCGTGAGCTTGCGCGTGTTGATTGCCGACGACGAAGCCCCGGCGCGCCGTAAGTTGGCGCGCCTGCTCGAAACGCACCCGGACGTCGAGATCGTCGCCCAGGCTTCCAGCGGGCTGGACGCCGTCGATCTGGTCGCGATGACTCAGCCTGCCGTCGTATTTCTCGACGTTCACATGCCGGATCTCGACGGTCTGGGCGTCGCCGAAGCGCTCGCTCGCAGCGAGCGGCCGCCCTGGATCGTTTTCGTTACCGCCCACGATCGCTACGCCGTCAAGGCGTTCGAAGTGAACGCGCTCGATTATTTGCTCAAGCCGTACGATCGCGAACGGTTCGAACGCGCGCTGGATCGGGCGCGGCAGTCGGCCGGCCGCGCGAGCGAACCCACGGGCCTGGCCGAGGCGCTCGCCCGGGCGCGCAACGACGCCGGCTACGCCCGCCGATTCCTGGTGGCCTCCGCGGGTCGTGCCTCATTCGTGCCGATTCGCGAGATCGTGCGCTTCGAAGCCGACGGCAACGACGTCGTCGTCAACGCGCGCCGAGGATCGTACTCCCTGCGCGCCACCCTCGAGTCGATCGAGGCCCGCGTCGATCCGGCGCAATTCGCGCGCATCCATCGCAGCCATTTGGTCAACATCGATGAAATCGCGGAGATCCATCCGTGGTTCCACGGAGATTACAAACTGCGGCTAAACGACGGTACCGAGCTTCCCTGGAGCCGGCGGTACGCGTCGAAGCGTCCGGACCTCCTCAAATAATCCCGCTCGTCACGGACCGGTCGCGCGCCCCTGCGGCGGCGGCGTAGAGTGGGCCGTATGAAAGCTCGCACGATTCCCCTCGCCGCCGCCTCGCTGACTCTGATCGTGCACGCCGCCGGCAATCCGCACTACGGATTTTTCCGGGACGAGCTGTATTTCATCATCTGCGGATTCCACCCGGCATGGGGATACGTCGATCAGCCGCCGGTCGTGCCGCTGCTGGCGGCCGGGTCGCAGCTTTTCGGGCATTCGCTTTTCCTGCTTCGGCTGATTCCGGCGTTGTTCGCGGCAGCGGGCGCGTACGTGACTTGCGTTTTCGCCGCCGAGCTCGGCGGGAAACCGTTCGCGCAAGTCGTCGCGGCTCTGGCGTACGCTTTCGCCGGCGTGCTGATGAGCTTCGGCACGAAGGTCGGGCCGGATATGGTCGGGCTATGGCTGTGGCCGCTATGCGCGCTCTACGTGCTGCGCATCGCCAGGGGAGGCGACCCGCGCCTTTGGCTGGCCGCAGGCGCGGTCGCCGGCGTCAGCCTCGAGAGCAAGTACAGCGTGCTGTTTTTCGCGGTCGCGATACTTACCGGTCTGCTGCTCACGCCGCAGCGCCGAATCCTGGGCACCGGCTGGTTCGTCGCGGGCATGGCGTTGGCTGCAGCCGTCGCGCTTCCGAACTTCGCGTGGCAAGCGATGCACGGCTTCCCCATGATGGAGCTGCTGCGTAACGGTCAAAACGGAAAAAACGTCGTCGCGGGGCCCGGACTCTACCTATTTCAGCAGCTCCTGCTGACGAATCTGTTCCTTTCGCCGATTTGGATCGTGGGCTTGATCTGGCTGCTGCGCGACGGAACGGCGCGTTTTTTAGGTTACACGTACGTCGTTCTCATCGCCCTCATGGTCGTCTTTCATGGAAAACACTACTATCCCGGAGACGTCTATCCAATCCTAATGGCGGCCGGCGGCGTCGCGGTCGAGGCGCTCGTCGCGGCCCGCTTCGCATGGGTTCGCGCCCCGCTCGTCGCGGCCATGATTCCGGCCGGCTTGTTCTTTCTGCCGTTCTCGCTGCCGGTGCTGCCGGAGCCGGCGATGCTGCGGTATTCGCAATGGGTCGCCGGCGCGCTTCATCTCAGTAAATCGACGATGGCGACCGAGCACCATCAGTCGTCGGCGCTTCCCAGCGATTGGGCCGACATGCACGGCTGGCCCGAGCTCGCGCGCACCGTCGCGCGCGTCTACGACGCGTTGCCGCCGCGGCAGCGCGCGGCCGCCGCAATCGTGACGAGCAACTACGGCGAGGCGGCGGCAATCGATTTCTTCGGACCCGCCTACGGACTGCCGCCGGCGCTCTCGGGACACAATAACTACTGGTTGTGGGGGACGCACGGTGCCTCCGGCGACGTGATCGTCGACGTCAACGGCGACTGCGGCGCGTCGCGAAACCTGTTCAGAGCGTCGCACCTGGCCGCCACGTTCGATGCGCCGTGGGTTATCTCGTACGAGCACGACGCTCCGATTATGCTCTGCACCGGGATCCGCGAGCCGCTCGCCGGCCTCTGGCCGAGCCTTCGGCGCTACATTTGACGCCTCGGCCGCCGATGAAGAATTCGGGAAGACCGGAGCTTGAGGCAGAGATGAATTTCCGCGACGTCGACGGCGGTAACGGCCGTTCGTTGGTCGACTATCTCGATTTCGCCGCAAAGATCGCGGGCGTCGACAAGAAGCGTACGTTCGCGGCGCAGCGGCTGGCCGAAGGAATGTCCGTGCTCGACGCCGGTTGCGGAACCGGAGAGGACGTACGGGCGATTGCCGAGATCGTGTCGGCAAACGGGCGCGTAAGCGGCGTCGACTCCAGCCGCACGATGATCGACGAGGCGGTCGCTCGAGGCGTCCCGCGTAACGCTTCCTTTCATACGGCATCCGTCAGCGAGTTGCCGTTCGAAGACGGGTCCTTCGACGCGGCGCGTGCCGAACGCGTGCTGCAACACGTCGACGATCCCGGTGCGGCCGTACGCGAGCTCAAGCGCGTCGTGCGCCCCGGGGGCAGCGTGCTCGTGCTCGATCAGGATTGGGGATCGTTGATGGTGCACGGCGCCGACGCCGCAACGACCGGCTCGATCCTGCGCGCGCACCGCGAGAAGATTGCCAATCCGCTGGCCGGGCGAGCCGCACGAGCGGTGCTGCGTCGCGCCGGGCTCGCCGACGTCAGCAGCCTTGCGCTGGTTGCATCGCCCCCGCTGCCGATCGCCTTCGAGACGGTGCTCAAGCCGGCCATGGACGCCGCAATCGGCGCGGGTTCCGTGGACTCCGGCGCGGCCGGAAGATGGCTGGGGGCCCTGCTGCAGGCCGATGCCGCCGGCGAGTTCTACTGCGGCGTCGTCGTCGTCATCGCTCTCGGCATGGTCGCCTAATACGTGTCGACGGGCAGCCGGGACTCAGGTCGCCGGCGCAGCGACTCGCGCGAGTACGTCGCGGAAATCGGGACGAAGGCGCGAGGCGCTTGACCGTAATCGAAGTCGGCGCCGATGCTGTTGACGCCGACGTCGGTCGTGCCGAGATGTCCGAGGCCGAAGGTGTCTTCGACGTACTCCAGGATGCTCCCGAAGACGTATTGCGTGTGGTCGACGCGGCCCTTGCTCACGTAGGGCGAAACGATCAACCCGGGGACGCGCAGTCCGGCCGAATAATACGAAAGCTTGGGCGGGGGCACGTGATCGTAGAACCCGCCCCAATCGTCCCAGACCACGATAATGGCCGTCGAGTCCCAGTATTGCGATTTGCCGACCGCATTGACGACTGCGGCGACCCACGACGGACCGGTGTCCTGAGCCTCACCGGGGTGGTCGGAGTTGTAGGCGTCGGGAATAACCCACGACATTGCGGGCAATTTTCCGTTATCGATGTCGTCGAAAATCTGCATTTCGTAGGGCGCGGAATTGGTGACGTTCGACTTCCATTCCGGACCGTCGTAGACTTGCTTGATCGCGAAGAAGGCGTTCCAAATTCCGCCGGTCGAGCCGGCTAGTTCGGTCGCCGGCGTGTAGTATTTCCAGCTCACGCCCTTAGCGTCGAGCAGATCGCGCAGCGTGCGATAGGTAAAGCACGGGAACGGGCCTTTCCGCGCCTCGTACGTGCCGTTCGACAGCAGGAGATCGGTCACGGTTCCAGGCGGAGCGCCGCAACCCCACGGCGTATCGCTCGGATTGTCCACGTCGCTTTCCTGCGGTGTCAGCGCGGTGTTTCCGCGAATCAGATCCTGGTGAGCGGTGAAGCTGCCGCTGCCCATCGTCGTGAAGAGGCGGTCGGTCAAAACGTATTGCTGCGCGATGGTCCAGTAGGGCTTGATGTCGGCCGGATCGACGTACTGGTACGGAACTCTCCCGTACGGCGGCTGGATCGCGTCGCAGAATCCGTCCATCTTGCCGCCGTCGACGTCGTAGGCGAAGTTGCCGTAGGCGTAGCTGGCGGCAACTTTGGCCAGCAGCGGCGCTTTGTGCAGCGGGTACGTGAAGTCTCTCGTGCCGTGAAGGTGGTGGCACTTTCCTGCGGTCGCGCCGTCGGCCCCGGGATACGTCGCAAACAGATCGTCGAACGAACGGTTCTCTTGAATCATGAGAATGACGTGCTTGATCGGACTGGCTGCGGCAGCCGCGTTCGGAATTGCCGGCAAGTCCCCGGCGGGCTGACCGGCGCCTCCGCTGCATGCCGTCAGACCGATCGAGGCCGCCAGTGCGGCCGCGGCCAAACCGCGCGTCTTCACTTTTCCAATACCTCCACCGCATCGACGTCGTCGTCGAAATAAAGCTCCGAAGTCGCGGCACATGCGAAAAAGGCTCTGCCGTAAAGCATTTTGCCGGGCTTCGTTCGATTCGAGCGCAGCCCTGCGACGAAACGGTCGATACGGCTCGAACGTCGCGGGCATTAGTGACTACGGTTCCCGTTTAGCGATCGTTGCGACGAAGGCTCGCGCGAATTGCACTGCAAACGAATACCGAGGTTACCATTCGGCCGACCGGGCTTCTCAGCGGGAAGTGCGCGTCTGACGCGAGTCGGCCGCGCGCGATTCCGGAGCGACTAACGCGATATCGAGCGACGGCCATCCGTAGAGCGCGTCCATATACGAATCGCCGTCGATGGTGATCGGCGCTACGCGTATCAGCCGCGCACCGAAGTGCTCGTAGAAGTTGCGAGCCGGAGCGTTGGCGAGGACGTGCGAAGCAAGGGAACGAAATCCCATGGCGCGCAGCCGCGCAATTGAGGCGAGCAGGAGTTGCCGGCCGACGCCGCGCCCCTGGAACTCGCGGAGAACGTAGAGTTTATGCAGTTCCGCGTCGAACCCGTCGATCGTTCCGCTCGGCTTGCCGGAGGCGGCGAAGCCGAGCATCCGGCACTGACGGTCGACTGCCGTCAGCACGAGTTGCTCGTTGGTTTCGATGATCTGCTGCCAGCGGGCGGCGATGCCTTCCTCGTCCATCCGGCTCAAAAGGCGCCCGGCGAGGGCGCCCCGGAACGTTTCGGTCCACCCGCGCACGTGAATGTCCGCGATCGCTGCTGCATCCAGCGGATGGGCAACGTCAATACCGAATTCCACGGGCCCCCACGATGATAGCCTTCGCCTTGCTCCCTTCTCCGCCTCCCGTGCAGAGCTCGACAAGAGCCTGCGAAGGACCGTCGCACAGATTTTCGCGCGGCC
Organism: Candidatus Acidiferrales bacterium; assembly: GCA_035502675.1. Taxonomy (GTDB): domain Bacteria; phylum Vulcanimicrobiota; class Vulcanimicrobiia; order Vulcanimicrobiales; family Vulcanimicrobiaceae; genus DATJUC01. The sequence continues at coordinate 20,691 of DATJUC010000052.1, forward strand.
TGGTTAGCGCGCCCTCATGGAGCTAGAGATCGGGCCCGAAGCGGACCGGACGGCGAACCGTATCGTTGCGACGCTGCCGCCCGAGAGCCGGCAAGCGCTCTTGAAGAGATCGGATCGCGTTCGGCTGCGCGTTCGCGACGTGCTTCACACGGCGGGCGGCAAAATCGCGGACGTGTATTTTATCGAGCGAGGCATGGTCTTGCACGCCAGGCCGCTACGGGACGCCCGTGCGATCGCCGTGGCGACCGTCGGATCGGAGGGGCTGTCGCCGCTCTTGGCCGGCTTCTCCCAGGACGACGCGATCTTGGAATCGATCGTCGAAATCGAGGGCAGCGCGTTGCGCATGAACCGCGACGCCTTGCGGCGATGCGTTGCAAAGTATCCGCCAATCGCGTTCGCGCTGCGACGCTATACGGCGGCCGCGTTGAGTGAAATCGCGCAAACGGCAGCCTGCAACGCCCTCCATACCGTGGAACGGCGCTGCTGCCGATGGCTGCTGACCGCCCACGATCGCAGCGACGGCTCGTTTCCGATGACGCACGAATCGCTGGCCGCTTCGCTGGGGGTCCGCAGGGCGACCGTTTCGACGGTTGCCGGGGGATTGCAGGCCGCGCGGCTGATTCGCTACGCGCACGGCAAGGTCACGGTAGTCGATCGCCAAGGGCTCGAGCGCTCTTCGTGCGAGTGTTACCGGACCGTGCGAAGCGATTTCGAGCGCGCCTTCGCGGCGATGGCGATGGGCGCGTAGTCCTCGAGCGCAGCGCTTCTCGTTCGACCGGCAGGCGTGCGTCCATAAGGGTTCGGCCGGGGTTCCTCATCGGATCTTCTCATTGGTTCCGTACACTCGGAAGCGTGGAAACCCCGATTCGCATCACCTACCGAGAGCTCGACGCCTCGGAGTCGCTGAGCCGACTCATCGAAACCGAGGCGGGCAAGCTCGAACGCTACTTCGATCGCATCGTCGGCTGTCACGTGCTCGTCGAACGGGAGCAGCAACACCTGCGCAGCGGAGCTCCGTTTCGCGTACGGATCGACCTCCGCGTGCCAGGCGAAGAGATCGCGATCGACGCCGCTCCCAGCGCCAGGGAGCGGTCGACCGACGACCAGCCGGCGCTCAGACGCAAGCGCACCGAGATTTCCGCCATGTACAAAGATCCGGCGCTGGCCGTGCGCGACGCGTTTCGACGCGCGCGGCGACGGCTCCAAGAGCACGCCCGTCGCTGCCTCGGGCCACACGTCCGGTCCAGCGTTCGCTGACGCCGGCCATAGGTTTTCCTGGTAAGAAAGGATCGATCGATATGCCTCTACCCAAGACCAAGAACGGCAGCAGCGACGTCGCGCTGCTCGACCAGATGTTCGATACCCTGCTCGACTGGCAGTTACCCGCGCCGCGCCTCACGTATGCGCCGGCTCCGCTCGACCTGTACGAGAAAGACGGCAAATACGTCATCGAGGTGGCCGTGCCGGGCTACGACGCCGAGGAAGTCAACGTCGAAGTGAGCGGCGGGACCGTCTCGATCGGCGGCCGGCACACCGAACAGAGCGAACGGCAAGGCGCGCGCTACCACCGGCGCGAGATGCGTCAAGGCTCGTTCTCGAGGACCGTGACGCTCCCCCAAGATCTCGATGCGAACAACGTCTCCGCCAAGATCGACAAGGGGGTCTTGACGGTCGAGCTGACCCCCGTCAAACCGATCTCACCGCAAAAAATCGAAGTCAAACCGGCTTAACCCAGCCGGCAGCCGCAGGCACGCGGATGACGCAAGCCGTCACTCGCGTGCCCTTTCCTTCGCGGTCTCCACGAGCCCCAATTGAGAAGAACTACGCTCAAACAGCTGGCAGCCTGAGCGTAGTTCGCGTTCCGAGCCGGACTTAGACTTCGGCGGTCTCCGACACCGCGCCGATTCGCGGCGCAACGCGCGATCGCTCGTTGGCGATCTTGTCCGTGCCGTTCGACCGGCGACACCCTCATTCTACGCCGCGAATGAGAACGAGTGATGAATTTGGCTGCGGCGGCTAGAACAGCTGCAGCGGCGTGACCGCGGTAACGCCTTCCAGACGGAGGAGGGCGCGTTTGCATTCCAATCCGCCGCCGTAGCCGACCAGCGAACCGTCGCTGCCGATGACGCGATGGCAAGGGATCACGATCGGAATCGGATTCGCGCCGTTGGCGCGTCCGACCGCGCGAGCGCCGTTGATCAGGCCTAGCTCTCCCGCGATCGCCCCGTACGACGCCGTCGTTCCATAGGGAATCTCCAGCAAGCGCCGCCACACGCGCAGCTCGAAATCGGTCCCGCGAGGATCCAGCGGCAGTTCGAAAACGCGCCGCGTTCCTTTAAAATATTCGCCGAGCTGCGAGCTTGCGTCGCGCAGCGTCGCGCGCGCCGCCCGCGACGGAGCCGAGCTTTCCGTCGCGGGCATGCGTTTCGGCAGCCAAATCTCGTGCAGCGCGCCGCGGTCGCCGATTCCGACCCCGAGGGTGCCTAGCGGCGTTCTGAGCGTCGTTCGGTACGTGGTCGAACCCTCCTTGACCAGTATGCTTGAAGGTACGCGACCGAGAGCCGGCATTCCGCCGCCTTGACACCACGCTTTGAAATGCGGCACCGTGGACGCATGCTTCGCAATCGCGCATACCTCGTGCTGGACGTCTTTACCGATACGCGGCTCGCCGGGAATCCGCTCGCAATCTTCCCCGACGGCGACGGCATCGGCGACGACGAAATGCAGAAGATCGCGGCCGAGTTCAACCTTTCGGAAACCGTGTTCCTGCTGCCGCCCGCGACGCGCCGCGCCGCCGGCAGAGCGCGCATCTTCACGCCGAGAAGGGAACTCGACTTCGCCGGCCACCCAACCATCGGGAGCGCGTACGTCTTGCGGCAACAGGGCGAGTCGTCGAGCTCGTTTTTCATCGAAGAGCGAGTCGGCTTAGTGCACGTCGACGTCGACGCCGTTTCGGAAAAAACTCCGATGTTTTGGCTGACGACGCCGCCCATCGCATTCTACGAGACCCTCGACCGGCCGGCGTGCGCGGCCCTGCTTGGCCTTCCCGAAGCGGATCTCGCGCCCGCCGCACCGCCGCAGTTCGTCTCGGCCGGGAATCCGTTCCTGTTCGTGCAACTGCGTTCGCCCGACGCGGTCGATCGCGCCGAACTTCAGCCGTCGCTGCTCTCGAAGGCCGCCGGCAGCGTCGACTCCGTCGGTACGTTCGTCTTTGCCCGAAAGTATCCCGAGTCGGAACTCTCGTTCGACGTGTACGCGCGCATGTTCGCCCCGCAAACCGGAATCGCCGAAGACCCGGCCACCGGCAGTGCGACCGGACCGCTGGCCGCGTACATGCTGCGATACGGGGAGCTTCCCAGCCGCGATTTGGAGTTCGTAAGCGAACAAGGCGTGAAAATGGGCCGCCGCAGCGTCCTGTACGTTCGCGTTTCGCACCGCGGCGGCGACGCCGCGATCCGGGTGGGCGGCACGGTTGCCGTCGTCGCGGAGGGCACGTTCTTTCTTTCGGACCGGTAACGAAGGGCTCGAAACAAACGCTCGCGCCGTTCGTAGATCGGGCGATGGAACTGGAAATTTGCGGCCTAACGAAGCGGTATCGCAGCGTCGTAGCGGTCGACGATTTTACGCTGACGCTGGGCCCCGGCATTTTGGGCCTGCTCGGCCCCAACGGCGCCGGGAAATCCACCCTGATGCGCATGCTGGCGACGGCAACCCGTCCGACCGCCGGTTCCATTCGTTACGACGGAGCCGACGTCGTACGGTCGCCCGATCCGCTGCGGCGCACGCTCGGATATTTGCCGCAGGACTTCGGCATCTATCCGCACCTCAACGCGGTCGAATTTCTCGAATATCTGGCCGCACTCAAAGGCCTCGACCGCCGCGCCGCGCGCCGGCGGATCGACCAGCTGCTCGAAACCGTCAACCTCACCCACGCGAAACGCCGCGCGCTGGGCGGGTTCTCCGGCGGCATGCGCCAGCGTGTGGGAATCGCGCAGGCGCTGCTCAACGACCCCAAGATGCTGATCGTCGACGAGCCGACGACCGGCTTGGATCCCGAAGAGCGCGTGCGCTTTCGCAATCTGCTGCGCGACCTCTCCGGCGAGCGGATCGTCATCCTTTCGACCCATATCTGCTCGGACGTCGAAACGACCGCGACCGACGTCGTCATCGTCGGCGGCGGCCGGCTCCTGCGGCGCGGCTCGCCGGCGTCGTTGATCGCCGGCGAGGGATCGCTGGAAAGCGCGTATCTGCGGACGATTGCCGCCGCCAAGGCCGCCGCATGAGCGCCCTTGCCGGGGTTTGGAGCATCGCGCGCGCCGATTTCCTCGAGCGTTCGCGCCGCTATCAATACTTCGCCACGCTGGTCGTCACGCTCGCGGCCGGCGTATTCTTCGTTCCTCCCAGAGGCGCGAACTACGTCGCGTTTACGGTCGACGGCTATCGCGGCATTTACAACTCGGCCTGGATGGGGGCGATGATGGCCATGTTGGCGACGACGGCGCTCTCGCTCTTCGGCTTTTATCTCGTCAAGAGCGCGATCGAGGTCGATCGGCAGACGCGCGTGGGTGAAATCGTCGCGTCGACGTCGGTCCGAAAGCTTGCCTACGTAACCGGCAAGTGGCTCGGTTCCGTCGCGGTCTTGCTTTCGCTGGGGCTCGTGCTCGTCGCCGACGCCGTTATCATGCAGTGGGTACGCGGAGAAGACCGCAGCATCGGCCTCGCCGCCATCGCGTTTCCGTTTGCGGTGGTTCTCGTTCCGGTTGCCGCCTTGGTTGCCGCCATGGCGGTCGGATTCGAAGCCGTACCCGTCTTGCGCGGCGGATTCGGCAACGTCGTATACTTTTTTGCGTGGATCTTCGGCTTGAGCGCCAGCGCCCAAACCGATAAGAAATTGCCCGTTTGGTGGACCGATCCGCTGGGGCTGGTGACGGTCGGCCGGCAAGTCGACGCGGCGGTTTCGAAGATTGCGCCCCATTCCGCTAAGGACTTCAGCATGGTTATGGGCGGCGGTCCGGGCGCCGAACGGTATTTCGTGTGGCACGGCTTCGAATGGACGGCGAGCGATCTGGCCGCCCGCGCGCTCTGGGTTGCGGTCGCATTCGGCATCGTCGCGCTGGCTGCATCGGCGTTCGACCGATTCGCATCGGGTGCGCGTCCCGCTTCGGAACGGGCCCCAAAAACATGGATGCTCCATGCGGCGGAGAGCGTAGAGCGGATCACCGCGCCGGTTTTCGATCGCGTCTTCGCCGGCGACCTCGGTTCGCTGGTGCTGGCCGAACTGCGTCTCATGCTCAAAGGCGCCAACTTTTGGTGGTACGCGGTCGCACTCGGCCTGTGGATCGCCACCCTCGCGAGTCCTTCGGCGGCGCAAAGCGCGCTGCTCGGAGTGATTTGGCTCTGGCCGATCCTGATTTGGTCGCAAATGGGAACGCGCGAGTCGATCGACGACACGGAGGGCTTCGTCTACCCGTCGCTGCACCCGTTGCGCCGCCAATTTCTCGCCTCGTGGATCGCCGGCATCGCGGTTGCGCTACTGCTCGGAAGCGGTTCGCTGGTACACTGGATCGCGCTGGGGAGCTACGGCGGCGCCGCCGCCGTGCTCGCCGGAGCGGTTTTCGTTCCGACGCTGGCCTTGGCGTGCGGTGCCGCATCCGGAACCAGCCGGCTTTTCGAAGTCGTCTATCTCGTGCTTTGGTACGTCGGTCCGATGAATGGGGTGAAGGGAGTCGACTTCACGGCACCCAGCGGCACGCAAGCTGCGCTCGCGGCAACGGCCGTTCTGTTTGCGGTCGCGTTTACGATGCGGCGTCTTCGGCTGCGGCGAGCATAGGTCGAAACCGCCCAGCCGGAACGGAGCGCCGCGGCGGCTAAGGAGCCGTCATGCCGACCGAACGCGTACGCGTGCGCCGTTTGCCCAAGCGTGCCAGCTACGAGCGCGCCGTGCTGGACGCGATCCTGGACGCAGGAATGTTGTGTCACGTCGGATTCGTGCCGGACGCAACGCCGGTCGTTATTCCGACTCTCTATTGGCGCGACGGCGACGTCGTCTACTTTCACGGCTCGAGTGCGAGCCGGATGCTCAAGGCGGTGACGGCGCACGACGTTTGCCTCACCGTGACCCTGCTCGACGCAATGGTGCTGACGCGTTCGGCGTTCCATCATTCGGCGAACTATCGCTCGGCGATGCTGTTCGGCAAGCCGTTTTTGGTCGACGACGACCGCGAGCGCCTCGCGCAAATGCAGCTCTTCGTCGATTCGCTCTATCCCGGCCGCTGGTCGACGCTCCGTCCCGTCAGCGACGTCGAGCTGAAAGCGACGCGAATCCTCGGATTGACGATCGGCGAGTTCTCCGTCAAGCGGCGCGAAGGCGGCCCCGAAGACGATCCCGCAGACTATGCGTGGCCGGTGTGGGGCGGCATCATTCCGATTTGCGAGCGCGCCGGCGAACCGGAGCCCGATTCCCATCAGCCGGGTTGCGCCATGCCGTCGCCGCGACTGAATCGTCTTTCTTAACCGGATCTTCAGAATGGTGACCTAGCTCACCATTTCGCCTCAGAAATCGTTGCTATGCTAAGCACACGATGACTACCACCACGTTCCCGTCGCCGGCGGGACTCACCGGCGCGATTCGAATCCTGGGCGGCCTTCCGCGCAGGTGGGCCTTGGCCGGGCTCGCGGCCTTGCTGATCCTCGCGATCGCCATCGTTGCGACCCTGCGCTCGCATGCCGGCGTCGCGTACGCCACCGCCCCGGTGACGCAAGGCAATCTGACGGAGACCGTAACGGCTTCGGGCACCGTGAACCCGCAAAACAGCATCTCGGTGGGTACGGAAGTTTCCGGGACGATCGCCTCGATCGGCGTCGATTACAACAGCGTCGTCAAGCAAGGCCAAGTGCTCGCGCGTCTCGATCCGAGCACGTTCCAAGCCCAACTCGCCGCCGCCGAAGCCGCGCTGGCTCAAGCCAAGGCACAGGTGGCGCAGGCGGATGCCGGCGTCAGCGGCGCCGCGTCGGGCGTCGACGTAGCCGACGCCAACGCCGACGCGCAAGGCGCGGCGGTCGGCGCGGCACAAGCCAACGTCGCTAAAGCTCAGGCAGCGCTGACGCTGGCGCAACAGACCCAGCAACGCGATTCCGCGCTGCTCGCGCAGGGCTACGTCGCGCAGAGCACGGTCGATACCGATCGTTCGAACACCGCGCAAGACCAAGCTGCGGTCGCGTCGGCGCAGGCCGCAGTCGTCCAAGCGAGGGCGCAAGAGAGTGCGAGCGCCGCCACTGCGACGCAGAGCGGCACCACCGTGCAGGCGCAATCGGCGGCCGCCCAGGCCGCGGTCGCCAACGTGAAAGCGGCGCAGGCTGCGGTCGAGCAAGACCGGCTCAATCTGCAGCACACCGTCATTACTTCGCCCGTCGACGGTCAGGTCGTCGCGCGCGACGTCTCGGTCGGTCAGACCGTCGCCGCGTCGTTGCAGACACCGACGCTCTTTACGATCGCGCAGGATCTCGGCAAGATGGAAATCGACATCAACGTGGGCGAGCCCGACATCGGCAACGTAAAGCCGGGCGAGAACGTCGATTTTAGCGTGTTGGCGTACCCGAATCGCCTTTTCCACGGAACCGTGTCGCAAGTGCGCATCAACCCGCAGACCGTCAACAACGTCGTAACGTACGACGTCGTGGTCCTCGTGCCGAATACCGACGGCGCGCTGCTGCCGGGAATGACTGCCAACGCGACCATCGACGTCGCTACCGCCAAGGACGCGCTGGTGGTTCCGCTCGCGGCACTGCAGTTCCAGCCCGGTGCGAACGCCGCCGTCGCGACCGCCGCCTCGCCGTGGGGCGCCGTCCAAGGCACCAGCGCCACCGCCGCTATCACGGCCGGATCGCAGGGTGCCGTCTACGTGGGCCGGGGTGCGCGTCTCACGCGCGTTCCGGTCGACGTCGCGCTGACGGGCGAAACGCAGGCCGCAATCGTTCCTCGGCAAAGCGGCGCGCTCGCCGCCGGCGATCGCGTCGTGGTCGCCGCCGCGACTGCGGCCAAACGCGCATCGGCGCCGGCGGCAGCCGGTGCGGCCCTGCGGGGTATGCACCCGTGACGCCGGTCGTAACGGTCCGCGATCTGCGCAAAGTCTACGCGCTCGACTCCTCCGAAGTGGTCGCGCTGGCGGGCGTCGACCTCACGCTCGAGCGCGGCGAGTTCGTGGCGGTGATGGGGCCCTCCGGATCGGGCAAGTCGACGTTCATGCAAATCGTCGGCCTGCTGGACCGGCCGTCGAGCGGCAGCTACGAGTTCGAAGGCCAGGACGCGGCGCACCTCAGCGCGGATTGCCGAGCCGATATTCGCAGCCGGCGCCTCGGCTTCGTGTTTCAGGCATACAACCTGCTGCCGCGCACCAGCGCGATCGAAAACGTCGAGCTGCCGATGGTGTATGCCGGCGTCGACGAAACGCGCCGGCGGCAAATCGCACTGCAGAAGATGGAACTCGTCGGGGTCGCGCATCTCGCGCAGCACAAACCCAATCAAATGTCCGGCGGCCAACAGCAGCGTATCGCAATCGCGCGCTCGCTGGTAAACGACCCCGGCCTGATCCTCGCCGACGAGCCTACCGGTGCTCTGGATACGAAGACCTCGGCCGCCGTCATGGAAATCCTGACGCGGCTCAATCGCGAGCAGGGAATCTCGATCATGCTCGTGACCCACGAGCCCGACGTTGCCGCTTACGCGCGGCGCGTCGTAACCTTTCGCGACGGACGCATCGTCGGCGACTCGATCAATGCGGAGCGTGCGGCATGAACCTCAAAGCAACGCTTCGACTCGCAGTCGGCGCGCTTTTGCGCAACAAAGTGCGTTCGCTGCTGACGATGCTCGGCATCGTGATCGGGGTCGCGGCCGTGATCGTCACCGTGGCCATCGGTACCGGCGCGCGTATCTCGGTGCAAAGCAGCATCGACTCGTTGGGTTCCAACCTCATCGTGGTACAGCCGGGAAGCGTTACGCAGAGCGGAGCGCGCACCGGCAACGGCGGTGCGTCGACGTTGACGGTCGACGACGGCTTGGCAATCGCGAAGCTCCCCGGCGTCGCCAGCGTTTCGCCCATCGTGACGGTCCGCACGCAAGTGGTGGCGGGCAATGCCAACTGGCAGACCACGGTCACCGGCGTAGCGCCCACCTACACCTTCATTCGATCGTGGCCGGTTGCCAGCGGACGCTTTCTCCGCGAGAGCGACGTCGATTCCGCGGCCAAAGTTGCCGTGCTCGGTCAGACGGTCGTGCAGCAGCTCTTCCCGGGCGGTGCCTCGCCGATCGGAGCCACCGTAATCGTCAAGGGCACCCCCTTCACCGTGATCGGAACGCTCGCGCCGCTGGGGCAAAGCGGCTTGGGGCAAGACCAAGACGACACGGTGCTCGTGCCTTACACGTCGGCGATGGAGCGGCTCGCCGGGGTGACCACGGTGAACGGGCTGATGGTTTCGGCCACGAGCGCGGAGACGATCGACGCCGCGCAAACCGAGTTGACGCAGCTGCTCGAGCAGCGCCATCGCATCGTTCCGCCGCAGACCGACGACTTTCAGGTCCGCAATCTGCAATCGATCGCGCAAGCCGCCTCGCAAACCGGTGCCGTCATGGAGCTCCTGCTCGCCGGCGTCGCCGCGGTGTCGCTGATCGTCGGGGGCATCGGCATCATGAACATCATGATGGTCTCGGTCACCGAACGGACGCGCGAGATCGGCCTGCGCATGGCCGTCGGCGCGCGCGGCGCCACGATCCTGCGTCAGTTTTTGACCGAATCGATCGTGCTCGCGACCGTCGGCGGACTCGCCGGCGTCGTTATCGGAGCGCTGGCAACGGTTGCGGTTTCGCTGCTCGCGCGCTGGCCGACTAGTATTCCGCCGGGATGGATGTTCGGCGCGGTTGCGTTTGCCGCACTGGTGGGCATTTTCTTCGGCTACTATCCGGCGCAGCGCGCCGCGCAGCTCAGTCCGATCGAGGCGCTGCGATTCGAATAGCCGGCGCCGGGAGGCCGCGACAGCGGTTCCGGCGCCGGTCGCGGAGAAGCTAGCGCGCCCATGCACGAGCTCTACGTCGGAATCGGATCGAACCTCGGCGACCGGCAAGGCAACATGTTGGCAGCCCTGCAGCGGCTGCGGTCGCGCGCCAAGATCGTCGTGGTTTCGTCGTTTTACGAGTCGGAGGCCGCCCATGGGGCAGAAGGTCCGGCGTACCTGAACTTGGCCGCGAAGCTGCTCACCGATCTCGACGCCGATGGATTCACGCACTTCGCACGAGACGTCGAGCTTGCCGTCGGGCGAGCCGCCGGCACGCGTAAGCTCGCACCGCGGCCGATCGACGTCGATCTGCTCGCGATCGACGGATCGATCGTGCAGCCCAACCTGGACCGCCGGCGCTATAACGCGGTGCCGCTTTCCGAGATCGCACCGCACCTCGTTCGCGCGACCCCCGACGGCGACGTGCGGCGCCGCGAGCGCAGCCTGCGGTTCGACACCGACCGCCAAGAGGAAGAGCCTGAGATTCGGCTTTCGCTCAACCGCGTCGGCGTCTCGAACGTCCGCCGCGTCGTGCGCCTCGACGTCGACGGCCGCTCGCGCGTCTACAACGGCGAGTTCGCGATGGTCGCCGATCTCGCGCCGGACAAGGCCGGGGTGCACATGTCGCGGTTTGCCGAAATTCTAGAAGAAGCCACGCTCGAGGTGTTGGCGCGCGACGACGCGCCGGCGCGGATCGAACGCTTGACCGAGGCGATCGCCCGCGAGATCGTCCAAAGCCAGCGTGCCGTGCGCGCCGACGTGCGGCTGCGCGCCGATTTCGGGTTGGAACGCTGGACTCCGGTGAGCGGAAAGCGCGGCGAAGAGACGTACACGCTGATTGGGATCGCGCACGCGGACTCGCGTGGAACCCGGCGGGTCGTCGGCGTCGAAGCCGAGGGCATGACGGCCTGTCCGTGCGCGCAGGCGATGGTGCGCGAGCACTCGATGCACGCGTTGCGCGACGCCGGATTCGGCGAGGCCGAGGCGCGCCGGGCACTCGACGCGCTGCCCGGCGCGACCCATAACCAGCGCGGGCGCGGCGCGATCCTGCTCGGGGTGGACGAGAAGCACGCCGCTGCCGTGCGCGCCGAAGATCTCGTCGAAATCGTCGAAAACTCGATGTCGAGCGAGACCTACGACTTGCTCAAACGGCCCGACGAGTTCTTCATCGTCAACAAAGCGCATCAGAATCCGAAGTTCGTCGAGGACGTGGTCCGCGGCATCCTGGCGCGGGCGCTCGACGTCTACGCCGACTTACCCGACGGCACGTTCGTCTTCGCCAGCCAAGTCAACTACGAGTCGATCCACAAGCACGATGCTTTCGCCGAAGGCTTCGGCCTCTTTGGCGAGCTGCGCGAAGAGCTGCGCGCGAACGCCTACCTAACGCCGAAAACCGATCTCGCGGCCTGGCTCGGGACGCGCCCGTCGCTGGCTCTCTCCCCGCGCGTGTAGCCGTTACCGGGGCGCCGGCCCGGCGCCCGGCCGAGCCCATGGGTCCGTAGCCCTGCCCGCGATGACGTTGGAGCTATGAGGAGCGCATCATGACGCGGCGCCGGTCTTTGCGCTAAGATGGATTCCGAAGCGCCCGAGAAGGGCGCCGAGTTTCCCGTGAGGAGGCTGGCCTATGAAGGCGCTCGTCGTTGAGCTCTGCATCGTCGTCCTTGTCGCAAGCGGCTGTTCGGGATCCCATACGGCAGCGCAATCCGGTGCGGCGACGGTTCCGATTTCGCCGTCCGGCGAGTTTTTCGATCTAAGCAACGCGCAGCCCGGGGTCGCAGCGTCGCTCTCCCTACCTCCGCCGAACGGGCCGGGCGCAACCCCGAACGGAACCGTTCGCGCGAGCGTTTCGACGCTTCCGCCGTCCGGCGTGCCGGCACTTCATAACGCCATCGGGTATTTCTCGGTGACCAGCTCGGCGACGACCGACGTTACCGGCACGATGCTGGCCACGATCAGACAGAGTAACCTCGGATGCTTGGCGCAGCCGGCCAGCGTGGCGTTTTTGAGCGGCTCGAAATGGATCGTCCCGGCCGTCCCGCGTCCGTTTACCGCGTATCAAGCCTCGTGCGATCTTTCGCGCGGATACTCCGTCCACTTCATCGTCAATCCGAACATGGTCGAGTTTCCGGCGGGACGCACGCTGACGTTTGCCGTTTACGAGACCACTCCGGTCGCCACGACCAATATCACCAATATCGTCGTGTATACCAACTCGGAGGGCCAAACGGTTTACGTCGCGGGCAAACGCACCGTCGTAACTCGTCTGATGCTCAGCCGCTGCCGGCACACCAGCCGCGGCTGGATCTGCCCGCAGGCGCCTCACGAACAGCACCACGCGGTCCGTCGCTACGAGGAGCATCATCGCCGGCCCAAGTAGGCTCGAGTTCAGGGGCGCAGACGGATCGCTCGGATCGCTTCGCCCGCGGCGCGCTCGCCGGTCGCGAGGGCGCCGTTGACGGTTCCGCCTTGACCGTCGGGCGAACTGGCCTCGCCGGCGAAAAAGAGCGTGTCGCCGACCGGTAACGCGAGACCCGTTCGCGCCGTTTCTCCACCGGCCGCGAGGAAGCTATAAGCGCCCCGCGAGAACGGGTCGCGATCCCAGTCGTGCGTCGCGCCTTCCACGAAATCCGCGCGCGCGCGCGACCTCTCGCCGAACAGTCGCCCGAACTCGTCGAGTGCGAGCCGGATGCGGTCGTCCGTGGAGAGCTCGCGCAATGCGGCCGCGGGAGGGCCGCCCGACCACGCCGAGACGACGCCGTCGCGAACCGGAAAACGCGTCCAATACGCCCGGAACGGACCTCGTCCGGGGCGCAGAAACGCCGCGTCACGGTAGCGTCCGGCGTGCAGCCGTTCCCAGAATCGCGTGCGGAAGCGCAGCGCTACTTTGACGACGGATCCCGTCTCGATTCTCGCCAGCGCCTCACGCTTCGCGAGGGGAAGGTCCGGCTCGAACGCAACGCCGGCGGCTGCGGCTTGGCGCAGCACGCCGGCCGGCAACGTCACGATCGCCGCGCGCGTGCGGATCGTTGAGGACTTGCCGTTTTCGAGCACCTCCGTCGTTACCGACCCGCGCTGCCATGCGATTCGCCGCACCACCGTGCCTAGCGCAATCGTCGCGCCGGCTCGCAGGATCGACGCGCGCACGTATTCCATCAGCGGACCGTAGCCCTCTCGAAGTCGCGAGCTGGTCGAGTCGACGCCCGAACCCCACTCGTCGGCGATGCCGCGCGCGCTCGCGATCGCCGGATCGGCAGCGTCGAAACCTTCGACGAACGCCCTCGCGGCAGCGATGCGCTCGGACATCGCCGGATCGTCTTCGAACCGGCGGAAGAAACGATCGACGGTTTCGTCGCTTCTCAGCGACCGGACGCGCTCGAATAGCGCCGCGTCCGGACGAAACTCATCGTCCTCACGCTCGAGCTCGCCGCCGGCGCCCATGGCCCACGACTCACCCTCGCCGTCGCCGAGCGTCTCCAGACCGGCTTCGCGCGCGAGCGCGTACGTTTCCGGCGCGTTCCCGTGAACGAACTCCGCCCCCAGCTCTGCAAACGCCGAGCCGCCGATGCGACTCGTCCACGCACGACCGCCGACGCGGTCGCGCGCTTCGAGCACCAGTACGCCGAGCGAAGCTTCTGCCAAGAGGCGCGCCGCCGCCAAACCGGCGGCCCCGGCGCCGACGACGGCGACGTCTGCATCGAACATATCACCCATAGGATTACCGATTTTCGGCGTCTTAATCAACGCGCATGCGCGACGAAACGCTGGCGGTCCGGGCGCGACGCGCCGGCGACGGCCCCCTGGGCGACGTAGTCGCTCCAATCCACCTTTCGACGGCCTTCGAGCGCGACCCGGACGGCTCGTTTTCTCGCGGATACTCCTACCGGCGCGACGGGAATCCGACCTGCGACGCTCTCGAGGCGTCGCTGAAGGACCTCGAGGGCGGAGCCGATGCGATCGTCTTTTCGTCGGGCATGGCTGCCGCTTGCGCGGTCGTCTCGAGCCTCGCACCCGGCGACGTAATCGTCGCGGCGCGCGACCTGTATTTCGGGTTTCGCGAACTGCTGACCGAGCACTTCGCCCGCTGGGGCGTCGCGTCGATCTTCGTCGACGTCAACCAGCCCGGCGAGCTTTCGCGAGCGCTCGAGGCGCGACCCAAGCTCGTCTGGATCGAAACGCCGTCCAACCCTCTGATCGAAGTCGTCGACGTGAGCGCGTGCGCGAGCCTCGCGCACGCCGCCGGCGCGTTGCTGGTCTGCGAAAACTCGTTCGCCTCTCCGGCACTGCAAAAACCGTTGCAGCTCGGTGCGGACGTCGTGGTTCATTCGGTCACGAAGTACCTGGCCGGGCACGGCGACGCGATGGCCGGAGCGATCGTCGTCAAGTCCGCCGGCGAGCCGTCCTCCCGCATGCGGGCGTTTTCGCGCGTTGCCGGAGCGGTGCTTGGGCCGTTCGACGCGTGGCTGGCGCTTCGCGGCATCGAAACGCTGTATTGCAGGATGCGCGCGCACTGCGCCAACGCGCGCGCGATTGCCGAGTTCTTGAACGGGCATCCTCGCGTCGCGCGCGTGCACTACCCCGGCTTGCCGGAAGATCCCGGGCACGCGATCGCCAAGCGCCAAATGCGAGACTTCGGCGGAATGCTGGCTTTCGAAGTGAAGGGCGGACGCACGCAAGCCTTCGAAGCGATTGCGCGCCTCCGCGTGATTTCCCGTGCGACGAGCCTCGGAGGCACCCACTCGTCGGTCGAGCATCGTGCGTCGGTCGAAGGGGCGCACTCCCGCGCGCCCGACGCGCTGCTGCGGCTCTCGGCCGGCATCGAGCACGTCGACGACTTACTCGAGGATCTAACGCACGCTCTAGCGGGGTGTTAGCCGGCGTTCATCCCGGCTCGAGTGCCCCGATACGGCGCTTGAGCGAAGGATGCGAGCTGAAGAAGAGCTCGTACCAGCCGGGCGGATCTTCGTCGGCCAAGTTTTGATCGCGGAGCCGCCGGAACGCCGACGCTCCCGACGCACCGTCGCCGGTCGCTTCGACGGCAAACCGGTCGGCCGCCCACTCCCGCGAGCGCGAAAACGCGAACAGGAGGGGACGCAGGGCCTGCGTCGCGAGCAGCATCACGGCGTAGAACCGGGCGAGTAAGAGCGCGTGCTTGCGAAACTCTTCCCGCTCGGCCTCCGGCGTCGCGCCGCGCGCGACCAGAAAAAGCACGGTGGCGAGCAGCTCGCCGATCCCGATGGTGCGCCACGTGTCTTTGGTAACGTAGTGTCCCAGCTCGTGCGCCACGACGAACTCGATCTCGTTCTCGGGGAACGCCTCGATGAGCGTGTCGCCGAGAACGATCCGGTGCGTGCGTCCGATGCCGGTGACGAACGCATTGGCTTTGCGGGTTTGCTTGCTCATGTTCATCCGCAAGATTTCGGCATTACCCACGCCGAACCGGTCGGCCAGCGCCCGCAAACGCGCTTCCAGGCCTCCGGTAACGGGCGAGAATTCGTTGAACATCGGCAGGATCCACAGCGGAACGACGACGTTCGCCAAGACGAATAAGGGAAACACGCCCGCGCTCGCGATCCACGGCCACGTGCGCGGAGCGTGCCGGACCGCAATTCCAAACAGCGACGCAACCACCGTCGTCACGCCTGCCGAAAGAAGCGTTCCCTTCACGTAGTCGGCCGTCCACGATTCTCGTGACTGTTCGCTCAAACCGTAGCGGTGCTCCAGCACGTAGTCCTCGACGTAGGAAATAGGAAAGTCGACGACCGCCGCCGCCACGCTCAGCGGTGCGACGAACAGCGCCGGGCGAAGCCACGCGGGCGCGCCCATCGTCGCACGGTCTGCCGCCCGCCCCAGTGGACCGTAGGCTACGGCGAGGATGCCGGCGACGCCGCGCGCGGTTCCGGCCAGCTCCAGCGCACGGCGGATGCGAGCGTATTCCGCGGCGTCTTTCGGTCGAGCGGGCGAAGGTTCGCGCCATTCGCGAGCCGCTTCGATAGCGCGCGCGGCGGCGTATCCCGCGGCAATGCCGGCCGCGATTCCGATCCAAAACTTCTTCAACGAATGTGTCGCCTCGAACGTGCAGAAGACAGTGCGTCCATGAAACTCTTCGTCAATGCGCGCTGCTACTCTTTCGACGCGCGAGCGAGCCGATTTCGGCCCTTCGATTCCTTGCTGATCGACGGTTCGACCATCGTCGCATTGGGCGAGCGCCCCATCGGAGTTGCGGTCGAAACGGTCGACCTCGACGGCGCGGCGGTGCTGCCCGCGTTCGCCGATTGCCACGTCCATCTCACCGATACGGGATACTTTGCGGGCGCCCGCAATCTCGCCGGCGTTCGTTCGTACGACCAGTTTTGCGCGGCGATCGCCGCCTTGCCGCGGGAAGCCGGGATCGTCTTCGGCGGCCAATACGACGAAAGCGGATGGAGCGACGGGGCGGTCGCCGACGCGCATCCCCTCGAGCGGTTTCATTCCGGCGTTCGCGCCATGGTCACGCGCATCGACGGACACTCTTGCATCGTCAATGCGGCCGCCTTCGGCTGGCTCGAGCTGCCGTCGCAAACGCGCGGCATCGAACGCGATGCCGAGGGACGCCCGACCGGGAAGCTCTCTCTCGATGCCAACTGGCGCGCACAGTCGGCGTTTCTGCAGGCGGTGCCGATCGCCGTGCGGCGGGCCGCCGAACGGCGCGCCGCCGACCTCGCGATCTCGCGCGGAGCCGTCCATTTGCACGCGCAGCTGGTGGGCTTCTCGCGCGAGGCCTATGCGGAGGAAGTACGCGCGATGCGAGCGCTGCCGGGCAAAATTCATCCCAAGATCTGCGAGCCCGACGCCTCGATCGCGCATCGCCTGGGGCTGCCGTACGTCGGCGGGGACGTCTTTCTCGACGGCTCGCTGGGAAGCCGCACGGCGGCGCTTACCCAACCGTATTCCGACGATCCATCGACCAGCGGCGCGCTGCGGTTTTCCGACGACGAGGTGCTGGCGTACTTCGCGCAAGCCGAAGCGCTCGGCATCGCGGCCGGCGTGCACGCCATCGGCGATGCCGCGATCGAGCAATGTCTGCGCGCGTGGGACCGGGTGCTGGCCGGCAAACCGTCGCCGCGCGGATGCCGGCACTTTATCGAGCATTTCGAGCTCGCGACCGCAGACCACATCGACGCGTGCGCGCGCATGGACATCCATCTCTCGATGCAGCCGCAGTTCGACCTTCTTTGGGCGGCCGACGGGGGTATGTACGACGCGCGTCTCGGGGCGCGCCGGAAGCGAACTATGAACGCACTGGCGCGCATCGCGCGTGCCGGCGCGACGCTCTGCGGCGGCGACGACAGCCCGGTTTGCGAACTCGACCCGCTGGCCGGAATGCAGGCGTGTGTCGAGCATCACGAGCCCAGCGAGCGTCTCGACGTTCACGGGGCGCTCGCAATGTACACGGTGGCGGCGGCGCGCTTCGGGTACGCCGAAGCGCAAACCGGTAATCTGGCACCCGGCCTCGCGGCCGATCTCGCGGTGCTCGATCGGGATCCGATCGAGACCGGATCTTTTGCCGGCTGCCGGGTGCTCGAGACGTGGATCGACGGCCGGCGCGTTTAACTTGACAGCACGTGTCAACTTTGGACGGTACGCTG
>DATJUC010000053.1:0-5246 GCA_035502675.1 Candidatus Acidiferrales bacterium
TCACCGACGAGGCGATGGCGGCGATCGTCACCGGGCTGAAGTACTCCGTCAGCCCGATCGACGCCAGGAACGGCAACGTCAGCGTGGCCGGTATTAAGTTGGCGAGAAAAGCGAACACGATGGCGCCGGTGAGAAAGAGCATTGGCGGGTTGCGCAGCATGCCGCCGATCAGGGCTCGGATCGGAGTCGCGCCGTGCCGCTCTTCGGCTTCGATTTCGCGCGGTCCGAGCGCCAATGCCGCGAGGACGGTGACGGCGAGAATGGCGATGGCGGCAAAGCCCAAACGCTCGATAACCGTCGGGCTGAGAAGACTGCGGCCCCCCAGCGCCGGAAAGAGCGGGAGCACCAGAAACAGCAGCTGGCCCCCGGTCGCCAGCACCGCACGGTACGACGTGATCAGCGAGCGCGTCCGATAGTCGCGCGTAATCTCGCTTCCCCACGCGATATACGGCACGTCGATCATACTGAATCCGAAGAGCGCCAGCGCCGACGTCCAGGCGAGGTATACGGGCCCGGCTTTGGCCGGCGGCATGAAGACCAGAACGATACTGACGATTTCGACGATCGTTCCCGCGACGATCCACGGCCGCCGTCGACCCCACGGCGTTGCGAAGCGATCGCTGAGGTACCCGATGACCGGCCCGCTGCACGAGTACACGATTCGCGAGACCAGGATCGCGGTCGCGAATTGCGCCAGCTCGCCCCCGCTCAGGTGAACGTAGAACGCCGGCAGAATGGCGAGAATCGGATAGATGATGAACTCGATGCCGAGGATCGGAAGCGAGTAGGAGATCAGACGAAAACCGGGGACTTTGGCGGCTGCGCTCACGGCGTTACGAAACGGTTGGGAGAGAGGAAGCTCAAGTCGAAATGCGTGCCGCCGTCGAGTGCCAAGTCCGCGAGCACTTCACCCATGACCGAGACGAACTTGAAGCCGTGCCCGGAAAAACCGCCGGCAACGACGACGCCGGCGTCCGTGGGATGGAGCCCGACGACGAAATGCTCGTCGGGCGTCCACGAATACGTGCACGCCTTCGCCTCGACGAAGTTCGCAGCCGCGCCCGGCATCCAAGCCGACAAGGCAAGGCGAAGCGGCTCGACGTCGTTCGGCCCGATTGCGCGATCCAGCTCCTCCGGCCGGTCGAACTCCGGACCGAGCCCATGAAATGCGGCCTTCACGCCAAAACCATAGTCGGGAAATCCGTACATTCGATGGGGTAACTCCTCACGATCGAGCATGAACGCGGGGCACGAGCCGATCGAAAACGCATCCGACTCGGGCTCGAACCAAACCTGCACGTTTCGCTGCAGCCGAATCGGCATCGCCGGCGTTTCGCCCAGCGCCCTCCACCACGGCCCCGCACAAACGATCAGGCGCGACGCCTCGATCTTGGAGCCGCCGGACAAGGCGATTTCGACGCCGCCGGTCGCGCGCTGCGTCCATCCCGTTACTCGAGTGGAAAAGCGCAACTGGGCGCCGTGCGCTTGCGCGAGGTGCAAGTAGGCTCGGACCGACGCTTCTGCCGCGATGAACCCGCCGTCCGGCTCCAGGATGCCGACTTCGTCGCGCAACGGGCGAACCATCGGGAACCGGTCGTGCATGTCTTTCGCGGTAAGATACTCGACGGCGAGATCGTGCCGGCTCGCGCTGCGACGAGCGCCCCGAAGCATCTCGCTTTCGGGACGAGCCGCGAGCAGAAGCGACGTCTTATGGAAAAGCCGTACTCCGGCGAGTTTCTCGGTGTGGTGCCACGCCTCGTACGCGCGCAGGAGCAGCGGCACGTAGTTCTCGTGCTCGAAGTAGGCCTTGCGAATCAGCCGGGAGCGGCCGCTCGACGATCCGTACGCGTGCCCGCGCTCGAACTGCTCCAGCCCGACGACCGATGCGCCGCGCATGGCGACGTTTGCCAAGGCGGCGCTTCCCATCCCGCCCAAGCCGATCACGGCTACGTCGACGCTCGTCAATCTGCGCAATCGTAGGGTAACCGTCGATAGTAAACTACGTCCGGAAGCGGTGCAAAAAAAAGCTTACGGCGGTAGCTGCGGATGGTGATCGGTGTACGGCGGCGGCTGGTAGTTGGGAAGCGGATGCGCTTGCAGCATGCGCAGCGCCTGTCGAACGGCGGCGTCGAGCTGCGGATCCTGGCCTTGCCGCATAAGCCGCGGATCTTGCCAGACGTCGATATCCGGCGGTATACCGTGATTTTCGACTTCCCAGCGACCGTGCAGCCCGCCGATGGCGATGCGCGGCGCCGTAATGGTCCCACCGTCGATCAGCGGCGGATAGCCGCCGATCCCGACGAGGCCGCCCCAGGTCCGAACGCCGACGAGCGGACCGAGATTGGCCTTTCGGAACAGCCACGGAAGTGCATCGCCGCCGGAGCCCGAGAACTGATTGATGACCATGACCTTCGGCCCGTAGATGGCCATGAGCGGGTCGAGCGTCGTCCGGCCGTAGCGCGGCACGAGAATCGCCATCGGCTTGCGGCTCAAGTAGTCGATGATGTAGTCGGCCACTTGTCCGCCGTGGTTGAAGCGCTCGTCGATGATCGCGCCCTTCTTCTGAATCTGCGAGAAGAAGTAGCGGTTGAAATTGGTGAAGCCGCCGTATGCCGTGTCGGGCAAGTAAACGTAGGCGAGTTTTCCGCCGCTCAGGCGATCGACGAGGCGCCGGTTGTTCTCGATCCACGCAAGGTTGCGCAGTGCGAACTCGCTGGCGACCGGAACGACGGTGACGTCGCGGGCCTTCGTGCCGGACGGATCGGGTCCGACCGTCAACACGACTTGTTTGCCGGCCGTTTCCTGAAAGAAGCTGTATACGCTCTGCGTAGCGTAGACCGGCGTGCCGTTCACGGCCAGCAAGTAATCACCGGGTTCGACTTGCTCGCCCGGCTGTGTGAGCGGCGCGCGCAGCGACGGATTCCAGTTTTCGCCGTTGTAGATGCGTTCGAAACGATAGCGGTTGCGGTCGACGACGTAGTCGGCGCCCAGCAGTCCCACGGAAACCTTCGGAACGGCCGGCATGGCACCGCCCCGAACGAACATGTGCCCGACGGCCAAATAGCTCAGCATTTCTCGGAAGAGGAACGTCAGGTCGTCGCGGCCGCCCAAGCCCGGGAGATAGCGGCTGAAGCGTGCTTCGGCTTGCGCGATGTTCAGTCCGTGATAGTGCGGATCGTAGAAGAAATCGCGCTCTATGCGCCAGGTCTCGCGGTACATCTGACGCCATTCCAGCCGGGGATCGACGAACGTTTCCATCGATTCCGTCGCTAGCCGGCCTTGTCCGGGCTTCGGCGGTGCGTCGGTCGAATCGACGTACCACGACTTGCCGATCGCGTACAGCATGCGCTTTCCATTGAACGAGAGCGCGAAGGCCGAGACGCCGTCGAGCAACGGCATCGTCCTGCGCGAGGCGAGATCGAATTTGAAAACCGAATAGGCCGGCGGCGTTTCGGTAACCGAGGTCAGCGGTTGTGCGACCAGATAGAGCTCGCCCGCGGTTCCTCCGGCGAGTCCGGCGAAATTCGCCTGAGGAATCGGCAGCGAGAGAATTCGCTGCGCGATACCGTCGAAGTCGATGCGCATGGGGGGAGGCGTCGGCGCGGCCGTTGCGGGCGACGCGGCCGTTTTCGGCTGCGGAGCTTGCGGCGCGGCGATCGGTTCCTCGTCGCTGCGAGGAGCGACCGGCGACGGAATCTGGCGCTGCAGCACCGCGACGTAGACGGAGCTGCTCACCGGATACTCGTCGCCGCTCATGTCGAGCCCGTCGGCGGTCAGCCCCGTGTTCGTGCTTGCGGTGAAGAATAGATACTTGCCGCTACGGTCGATGACGGGATAGAGGCTGTCGGCCATGCCATCGGTGATTTGGGTCGACCGACGGTCGTCGAGCGAATACGCAAACACGGCGTGGAGATGGTTGTCGAGCAGACGGTCGTAGGTCAACCAACGGCTGTCGGGCGACCACGACTCGTCGAAGTTCGTCGGGGCGAAGCTTGCGAACGGCGAGGTATCGACCTTTACGGGTACTCGGCGATCGATGTCGACGTACCACAGGTTCATGCGGACGTCGCTGTAAGCGATCTTTTTACTGTCGGGCGACCACGTCGGGCCGTAAAAGAACGATGGCGACGGTCCGAGATCGATCTGGCGAACGGGTTCGATGCCCTTTTGATCGCGCAGGCAGAGCCGGTACTCGCCGGATGCATCGGAGAAGTATGCGATCCAACGCCCGTCGGGCGACCACGCGGGATCGCGGTTTGCGGTACCAGGCAGGCGCGATACGTTGCGAACGTCGCCGTACTGCGTTGGGACGGTGAAGATTTGACCGTGGGCTTCGAAGAGCGCGCGTACGCCGCTCGGAGAGATGCCGGCGTTGACGATCTGGTCGGCGACGTTCTGCCAGTGCGGCCGCGTTTGCTCGAGGTCGTCGGCGATCCGGACCCGTACCGTCGTGCTGGCATGCGAGCCGATGTCGTAGATATGCATCGTATCGAATTTTGCATAGACGATCGCATCCGAAGTCGCACCGGCGGAGGTGATGTCGAAACCCGAGGGCTCGAGCAAACGTTTCACAGTCCCGGCATGCGTGTCGTACGCGAAGAGCGTCACCGGACCGTCCCGGTCGGACAGAAAATACACCGTGTCCCCGACCCACATCGGGTCGCTGTCGTTGGAGTCGTTGCGCGGGACCTTGACGACGCTCGAGTCGGCGAGGTCGGCAATCCAGATCGGCGTCGTCTGCCCGCCGCGGTACATCTTCCAATACGGCTCCCACTGAGAGTTCGGCACGTACGCGAGGTGCGTTCCGTCGGGGGAGTACGAGCCGTCCTCGGCCATTGCCAGCGGAAGCTGTGTCGGCATGGCGGTACCGCGCAGCGGAATCGTGTAGAGCTGATGCGCGTCGGTATTGCTTTGGCGGTCCGATACGAACAGCACCCGCGTACCGTCGGGCGTCCAACCGGCGGCGACGTCGTTGCCGTGATAGGTCAGCCGGCGCGGCTGCCCGCCGCCCGACGGTACGACGTAAACGTCGGCCGTGCCGTCGTAATCGCCGGTAAACGCGACCAGCGAGCCGTCGGGCGAGAAGTGCGGCCCGGACGCGACGTCGTAACCAGTGACCAGACGACGCGCGGTGCCGCCCTCGCGGCCGACGATCCAGATGTAGCCGGCGTAGGCAAACGCAATCTGGGTTCGGCTGATCGTCGGGTCGCGCAACAGCAGCGGGGGGCTGCCGTCGTTCTGCGCGG
>DATJUC010000054.1:0-10665 GCA_035502675.1 Candidatus Acidiferrales bacterium
GACGCCGACGGCCACTTCGTCGCAACGGTGCCAATCGCGCCAGACTTTTGGCGCGGCAGCATCGTGACGGTGACGGCGACGTCACCGTCGACGGTCAGTTCCGCGACCGCCCAGACCGTCGTGGTCTTACCCAACCCGGGCGTCGTACTGCCGGCCGACGACGTTCCGAATTGCTAGGCCGGTTTTGCGGAGGTCACCCCACATGGTTCGGAACTTCATGGCGATGCTTCGTGATGACGAAGGCGCCTCTCTCGTCGAATACGCACTCCTCGTTGCCCTGATCGCCGTGGTGGCGATCGTCGTGGTGAGAACGCTCGGACAAAACGCGAGCTCCGTTCTCAACAGCGCCGCTACCAGCATCTAGCCGATCGCGATACCGGCTGCTCTTCCGCTCGTATGCTCGTTCGTCGCCTGTGCGGCCGCGGCCGCCAGCGACGTACGAGCGCGGAAGATTCCCAACGCCATCCCGATCGCCTTAGCGGTTTTCGGCGTGGCCTACCATGCGTTGGGAGGATGGAACTCGTTGGCTCTGGCGGTTTCCGCCGGGCTTGCGGTCCTCGTTCTCGGAACGCTTCCCTTCGGCATGGGCTGGATCGGCGGCGGCGACGTCAAGCTCGTTGCGGCGTGTGCCTGCGCGCTCGAATGGTGGCAGATTCTGCCGCTCTTCGTCTACACGGCGTTAGCCGGGGGCGCGCTCGGACTCGTCGTCATCGCGCTGCGCCGGTCGGGCAAACTGCGCTCGCCGGCGGAGTTGCCCTACGCCGTCGCCATAGCCGCGGGCGTTGGGTGGCTGACGTTGGGATCGACGCTGGTGCCGTCGATAAGAATTCTATAGAGAGGCGCGAGTTGTGAATGCGGCTATGAATCGACGCAACATCACCATCGCCATCGCCGCCATCTTGGCGCTCGGCGTAGGTTTGGTCGTGTACGGCGTTTTGACCGCGCCGCACAAGGCCGTACCGTTGCCGCGCAACGTGGTCGTGGCCGCGATGCGCATTCCGGCGCACGCCCGGATCGTTCCCGAGATGCTGACGGTCGTGCAGAAGCCGCCGGATCAAGTCGATCCCTCGGCGTTGACCGATCCGTCGCAGGCGCTCGGACAAATTGCGATGGCCGACATCGCGCAAGCGTCGCCGATCCTCCCAGCCGACGTCGCCGCGCCGCCGACCCCGGCGCCGGAAGTGCTGCACGTTGCCAACGGCATGCGTGCGGTAACGATTCCGATCGATCAAGTCAAAGGCGTTGCGGGCCTGCTGCGTCCCGGCGACCACGTGGACGTGATCGCGGTACCGCCGCGCAGCACGCAGCCGCCCGAGGCGTTTACGATCATTCGCGATTCGAAAGTTTTGGCGGTCGGAACCGAAGTCGCCAATCCGCCGGAGCCGGTGCCCGCGTCGCCCGGAGCGCAGCCGACGCCGGTGCCGGTCGTGCCCACTACGGCAACGCTTCAGGTGACGCCGGCGCAAGCCGACCTGCTGACCTCGGCGGATATCAACGCGACGCTTCGTCTGGCGCTGCGCTCGCCGAGAGAGCCCGCCGACACGCATCCCGCGCAAGAGATCGAGTACCCGATGCCGCCTGCGCCTCCCGCGCCGGCGAGCGGTCCGGCGGCGGCGCCGCAGGGCGTGCCCGTCATCAACGGCGACAAGGTCGAGGTCGCGCAGCCCAACCGCACCGAGCCTACGTACAACCTCGTGATCACGCCGCCGAGTCCGAGGCCCTGACGTGCCCGGCACCGTTCTGGCAGTCGTCGGAGGCAAAGGCGGCGTCGGCGCGACGACCATCGCGATCGAGCTGGCGAAAGCGCTCGGGCGGCGGGGCCGGATCGCACTGGTCGACGGCGATTTCGCCGGCCGGCGCACCATCGGGCTCATGATGGACGCCGTTCGCGAGCTCGACGAGGCGCGCGACGACTCCAACAACCTGTCCTTCACGACGCTGCGAAGCGGCATCACCGTCGTCGAGCTGGCGCACAACATCCACGCCGGCTTTACGCTCAAACCCGAGCGGGTCGAGGCGCTCGTCCAGAACTTCTCGCAGACCAATACCGGCGCCATCGTCGACGCGCCGCAACCGTTCGCGGCGGCGATCCGGCCGTTCGTCGTACGCTGTTCGCGCTATCTCCTGATCGTCGAGCCGACCCTGCTCGGCATGGCCGGCGGTAAGGCGATGATCGCCGAGATGATCAAGTTCGGCATCTCGATGCACCAGATCGCCCCCGTCGTCGTACAGCGGGATCAGCACCCCGAGTTCTCCAAAGCCGACGTGCAAAAGGCGCTCGGCGTTGCGGTCGTTGCCGAGATTCCGCCCAAGAACGATCGCCGCTACCAGCGCGCGATCGAAGCGCTGGTCGAATACGCGGCTTCCCTGCAGGTGTATCAAGATCCCCAAGATCTCGGGCCTTCGATTCGTACGCCGCTCGGCGACCGCCGTCTCGCCAAGCTCCGCGCACCGACCGCGTTGGGTGCGAACGGCGCCGAGGCGCGCAAAGCGCCCGTCATCGATCTCGAAAAGTACGAGCGGCTCAAATCGAACGCTCACGAGTCGCTGGCCAAGCGCATCGATCTGGCGTCGTCGAAAGACCGGATGGATCCGCTCAAAGCCGAGGAGCTGCAGAAGCAGGTCGCCCAGATCGTCCACGAGCTCATCACCGCCGAAACGGTCGGCTCGGCCGAAGACGTAGCGCAGCTGCGGCAAGAGGTCATCGACGAAGCGCTGGGCTACGGCCCGCTGGAAGATTTGCTGCGCGACGCGGAAGTGACCGAGATCATGGTCAACGGCCCGGATCACATCTACGTCGAGCGTGCCGGCAAGATCACGCTGTCGTCCAAGCACTTTACTAGCGAGCGGCAACTGCGTCTGGTGATCGAGCGCATGATCGCGCCGATCGGCCGGCGCATCGACGAAGCGACCCCGATGGTCGACGGGCGCTTGCAGGACGGCTCGCGCATCAACGCCATCATCGAACCGCTGTCGCTGAGCGGATCGACGCTGACGATCCGGCGTTTCGGCACCGAGCGTCTGCACGTCGCGGATCTGGTCGAGAAGCGCGCGATCACGCCGCCGATGGTCGACTTCCTGCGTGCGTGCGTGGAGTCGCGCCTCAACGTGGTAATCAGCGGCGGTACGGGCTCGGGCAAGACGACGCTCATGAACGTCCTGTCGGCGTACATTCCGGATGCCGAACGCATCGTGACGATCGAAGACGCGGCCGAACTCAAGCTCGAGCAGGACCACGTGGTTCGCTTGGAAGCGCGCCCGCCGAATCTCGAGGGGCGCGGCGAGATCCGAATCCGCGACCTCGTTCGCAACGCGTTGCGCATGCGGCCGGATCGCATCATCGTCGGCGAGTGCCGCGGCGGCGAGGCGCTCGACATGCTGCAGGCGATGAACACCGGTCACGACGGCTCGCTGACCACGGTGCACTCCAACACCCCGCGCGACTGCCTCTCCCGCATCGAGACGATGGTGATGATGGCCGGCTTCGACATTCCGGTGCGCGCGATCCGCGAGCAGATCTCCGGCGCGATCGACTTGATCGTGCAGGTCGCCCGTCTGCGCGACGGCAGCCGCAAGGTCGTGAGCATCACCGAGGTCGTCGGCATGGAAGGCGACACGATCACGACGCAAGACATCGTGCAGTTCGAGCAGCGCGGCCTCGACAAAGAGAGCCGCGTGATCGGCGAATTTCTCTACAGCGGCGTTCAGCCCAACTGCATCAAGCGGTTCGACGAGTTCGGCATCTCGTACGACGTGCGCGCCCTGAGCGACATGCAGACCGCGCTGTCGTGGTAGAAGAGTTCGGGCCCTACGTCGTCGTCTTCGGCGTCATCGGCGCCGTCGGATACTTTTCGTGGTCGTATTGGAATCAAATCGTCGCGATCGTCGCACCGTTTGCCGAACCGTACAGGACGCGGCTCGAGCGGGCGGCGATCAAGACGACGGCCGCAGACTTGGCGTTCCGCATCCTCACGATCGCGGTCTGTTCGTGGGGGCTTTTCGTTTTCGCGATGCATCCGTCGTCGGTCGTCGCCGTGGTGGCGCTGCCGATCGCCTTTGCGCTTTCGTTTTACGGGTTCGGCATCTGGGTCAAGACGCGAATTGCGAAGCGGCTCGAGAAGTTCAACAACCAGCTCGAGATCGCGCTGCGGCTGATCACTAGCGGCCTGCGCGCCGGACTCGGTCTGCGCCAAGCCCTGGTGGTGGTCGTCAGCGAGATGCCCGATCCGATTCGGGTCGAGTTCAATCGCGTCCTCAGCCAAACGTCGATCGGCGTGAGCGTTTACGACGCCCTGGACCAGCTCAACGACCGGATGCCCAGCCAAGAAATGCTGATGATGACCAAGGCCATCCGCATCCAGTCGAAAACCGGCGGCAATCTCGGGCGGACGCTGGAGATCTTGGCCGAAACCATCAAGCAGCGCCGCCGCATCGACCGCAAGGTCCGTACGCTGACGTCGGAAGCGCGCGCCTCCAGCTGGGTCATGAGCGGCTTGCCGGTTTTCGTCTTGCTCATCATCATGGTGTTCGAGCCGGAGATGCGCGACGCGATGCTCACCACGCTCATGGGACGGCTGATGCTGGCGGCGTCCATCGGCTTGCTGCTGCTGGGCCAATACTGGATGAGCTCGATGTCGCGGGTGGAAGTGTGAGCACCCCGCTGCTCTTCGGCATCCTCATGCTGTTGCTGGTCGGCGGATTGGCCGCGGTCTATTTCAGCTATTCTTCGAACGACGTGCACCGCCGGCTGGCGGCGCTCAACCTCGACGCACCGGCGCCCGCGCGCGGCTCGGTCGCGATCCACAAGCTGCTCGACGAGGAGCAGAAGCGCACGCTGGAACGGCGGCTTTCCGAAGCGGGCTGGTACGACGTGTCGCCGACGCGGATGACGGCGTACATGCTGGCGGGCACGGGTGCCGGCGGGTTCCTGGGCGTGCTCTTCGGCTTCGCGATGGGCAAGCTCGACACGATGACGATCATCGTGTTTTTCGTGATGCTGGTCGGCGGTTTCTTGTTGCCCAACGCGGCGCTCGACCGCGCGATCGAAGCGCGCAAGCGGTCCGTTCAGCGCGACCTGCCGAACTTTCTCGACATCGTCTCGACCGCGGTCGAAGCCGGTACGGCGCTGAGCGGCGCGCTCAACGTCGCCACCGAGGCCGTCGGCGGTCCGCTGCGCAAAGAACTCGAGCTGGTGACCGACGACATTCGCCTGGGGCGCTCGCGCTCGGAGGCGCTGGCTGCGATGGCGCACCGCCTCCGCGAGCCGGACCTCACGACCACGGTCACGGCGATCGTCCAAGCCGAGCGCCTCGGCGGAAACATCGTGGAAGTGCTTACGTCGCTCGCGTCCGAAGCTCGCGAGCGCAGGATGATGCGGGCCGAGGAACTGGCCGCCCAGCTTCCCGTCAAGATGGTCTTTCCGATGGCACTGCTCATGCTTCCGGCGCTGGTGATCATGATCTTCGGCGGCATCGCGCCGACGTGGTTTCACTAGAGCGGCGTACGGAGAGAGAAGCGTGCAGGAGTCGATCGGTCTCGCCCTCGTCGGCGCTCTGATCTTCGGCACGGCCGGAATCTGCGGCGCGCTGCTGGCGACCGCGCTGCTGCCGAGATTGAAGCGGCTGCCCGACGGACCCGCGCCGATCGCCGTCCACCCCGGATACCTGGTAGCCGGCGCCGCACTTTTGGGCGCCGTCTTGGGATGGCGGCGGCTTCCGAACCCGGAGTTCGTGATCGCCGCGCTGGTGACGATTCCGATGGTCGGCGCGTGGTATTGCGACGCCATGACCGGCATCGTGCCCGACGCGTTCACCTTGGTGCCGCTCGTGCCGCTGGCCGTTTTCGAGCTGGCGCTGACGCGCCAGCCCTTCGTGATCGAAAGCGCGGCCGTGATGTTCGTCGTCTTCGCGATCTTCGCGTGGATATCGAAGGGGCGCGGAGTCGGCTGGGGCGACGTCAAGCTCGCAACCTTCGGCGGGGCGCTGCTGGGCATGAAGGACGCCACCTTGGCTTTCGGCGTGGCGTCGCTGGCAGCCGTCATCGTCGCCTCGATTCGTTACCGCAGCAAGCCGGTACCGATCGTGTTCGCGCCGTATCTCATCGGCGCAATGGCTTTCGCAATCGCCTTCGTCGCGCGATGACCGGCGCGCTCGTCGACGCCGGATCGGGCCGCGTGCTCGCGCGCCGCGTGGTACGGGCGACGGGTCCGCTGAGGCGGACGTTCGGCCTTCTGGGGCGCGGCGCGCTCGGCGCCGACGACGGCATGTGGTTCGACGGCTGCGCTGCGGTACATACGGTGGGCATGCGATTTTCGATCGACGTGGTCTTCCTCGACGAGCGCGGAGCGGTCGTCCGCGTCGACGCCGGCGTCGCGCCGTGGCGCGCCGCGCGCTGCGGGGGCGGCGTCCGCACGGTCGTCGAGCTCGCTGCCGGGAGCTGCGCGCGTTTGGGGATCGCGGCCGGTACGCGCTTGGCGCTCCAGTGCGCCTCGCCCTAATCGTCGTAGCGCTGGGCGCCGCAGCGTACGTCGCGCGCGCGATCCGCTGGCCGTTCGCCGACGGCGATCTCTTTTGGCAGAAGCATCTCGGCGCGTACGTGCTGGCGCACGGCGCGCTGCCGCACGCGCTGGGCGGCGAGACGTTTACCGCCGCCGGCGCGCCGTGGACCCCGCAGGAATGGCTGCTCGGAACGCTGGCCGCCGTCACGATCGCGCACGGAACGCTCTGGATGCTGGGCGCCGCAGCGGGGTTGGCGGTAGCGGTCGCGATGCTGCTCTGCGCGCGGCGCGCCGTCGCCGCGGGCGCGAGTGCGGCGGCCGTCGCCGTCTGCGTCGCGCTGCTCTTCGTCGACGTCGAGGGCTCGTTCGGCATTCGCGCGCAAGTCTTCGCGTGGCCGCTTTTCTGCGCGCTCGCGTGGCTGCTCGACCGGCGCGGGCGCGCGATTTTTTGGGTGTTCCCGCTGGTCGCGCTCTGGGCTAACGTCCACGCCAGCGCGCTGATTGCGGTTCCGCTCGTATGGATCGACGCCGCCGCGTCGGCCGTCACGCTCGGCTTACGCGACGCGGAGACGCGCGCGCGCTGCGTTTTAGCGGCGCTCGTACCGTTCGCTACGCTGTTGACTCCATTGGGGGTTCGCCTGCCGGTCTACGCCGTCTCGCTGCTCGGAAGCCCGATTCGCGCCTCGATCAAAGAATGGCAGCCGCTGGGCTGGCATCACGACTTCTTTTGGTACGGCGGGATGCCGCTGCTGGTGCTCGCCTCGGTCGCCATACGCACGTCGCTCCGCGAACGCCCGCGCGACGTCGCGTGGTCGGCGCTGCTGCTCGCCATGACCTTGAGCGCCGTTCGCAACGCGCCGCTGCTCGGGTTCGCGCTGGTGCCGCTCAGCGCGCGCGGGATCGACGCGCTGCTGGGGCGCTTCGCGTGGTGGCCGGTCGATCCGTTGCGCTCGACCGGGCCGCGCCGCTTGGCGGCGTGGCTGACCGCGGCGGCGGCGGCGGCCGTCGTCGTCGCGAGCCTGCGCGTTCCGGCAGCCAAAGGCGCGTTCGCGCCGCCCGTCGCCACGTTTGCGCGCGTGGCCGCTTTGCCCGGCGAGCATCGCGTCTTTTGCTACGATTTCGCGGTCTGCTCGATCGCTCTCGACTATCCCAGCTTGCGCGTGTTCATGGACGGGCGCGCGGATCCGTATCCGCCCGCCGTTTGGCGCGACTTCAATCTCATTCGGAGCGCGCGGCGGGGCTGGGACGCACGCCTGCACGATTATCGCGTCGACGTCGTCGTCGCGGGAGCGGGCGACGCGCTCGATCGCGCGATCGCGCGGTCGCCGGATTGGCGCGCGCTTCCGCAGGCCGATCGCTGCTGCCGCGTCTACCGCCCGGCGGCGGCGCGCTAACCGCGAATCGTCGACCAGATCTGCCGCAGACTGGGCGGCCGCCCGTAGAGCAGCATGCCGACGCGGTAAAGCCGTCCGGCCGCGATCGCGACGAACGCGAGAAACGCGAGGTTGATCGTTCCCGAGAGCAAGAACTGCCAGAGCGGCGTGGCTCCGACGGCGATGCGCACGAACATCACGAACGGTGCGATCAGCGGTACGAAGCTGGCGACGACCACGAACGGCGTGTCGGGAGCGTCGAGCGCGACGAACGCAGTCACGAAGGCGACGAAAATCGGCAGGATCAGCGCGCTCGCGATGCTGCCCAGCTCTTCGGGGCGGGAGACGAGCGAACCGATCGCCGCGTACATCGTCGAAAACTGCAACAATCCGAGGAAGAGCAGGAAGAGAAATCCCGGGATCACCAGCGGCTTGATTGCGTCGTGCAAGACGCCGCCGAGAGCCGCGCCGCCGTGTATCATCGCCGAACCTTCGGCTAGGCCGACGCCCGAGAGCATCGCGGCCAAGAGCCACGCGACCAGCTGGACCGTTGCGAGCACGGTGCCGGCGCCGATCTTTCCGTAGAGCAGCGCCAGCGGATCGATGGCGGCGACCAGCAGTTCGGCAATGCGGTTGGTCTTTTCTTCGATCACCGAGTTGAGCGTGAGCTGACTGTTCAGGATGACGACGAGATAGAGCACGAAGAGCAGACCGAACGCGAGCGCGTGCGCGACGGTCGCCGAGGCCGGGGTTGCGAACGTGTCGCCGACCCCTACGACGGCGATCGGAACGGCCAGCAGCCGGCGCGTCGTCTCGAGCGGAAAGTTCGACGTCAACGCGAGATTCAGCGGACCGAGATCGCGCTGCAGGCTGGCGACGTTGGGGTTTTGCGTGCTGCTGACGTAGAGCGTCGCGGCAAAGCTGCGCCGTGCAGGCGCGAGCGCCAGCAGGCGCGTGACGTGCAGGCGATGCAGCGTCTGCACCGTCGGCCGGCCCCTCGGCCCGAGCACGGCCACGATCGTGTAGGTTCCCCGCAGCGCCGACGCGACCGGTGCGGTCAATTCCGGCGGCCCGGCAATCGCGATGCGCGTTTGATCCTCGGCGACGCGCGCTTGGAGCATCGCCGGCAGACGAATCATGACGGCGATGCCGAGCATGCCGACGACGACTCCGATCTGATACGCACGCGAGCGCAGCCGGCGCCGAACTTCGGCAACGCAGACGATCCAAACGTCGTTCACGCGACCGATTCTCCCACCGTCGCGAGGTAGATCTCGCGCAGCGAAGGCTCCAGCGCTTCGAAGCGTGCGATCTCCGCTACCGGAGCGAGCCGCCGCAGCAGTTTGCCGACGTCGGTCTCGACCGGTACTTCGAACGCAACGCCGTCGCCGGAGTCGACCGCTCGCGCACCGGCGACGCCGGCCAGCACCGAGCGTACCGCGTCGGTGACGGGATCGATTCGCAAAACGCGGACGGGAATTCGGCGGCGAAGCTCTTGCAGCGTGCCGGTGGCGCGGCTCTCTCCGCCGCTGACGATGCAGTAGCAGTCGCACAACTGCTCGAGCTGCCACATTTGATGGCTCGACAACACGAGCGCGGTTCCGCGCGCGTGAAGCTCGCGGACGACGCCGGCGAGCATTTCGGCGTTGACCGGATCCAAGCCCGAGAACGGCTCGTCGAGGACCAGAAGCTCGGGAGCGTGGACGGCCGCACAAGCGATCTGTACCTTTTGCTGGTTGCCCTTCGAGAGCTCGCCGCACGGCCGCGCCGCGTACTGCGCGACGTCGAGCCGCTCCAGCCATTCGTCGGCGCGCCGCCGCGCGTCGCGATCGCCCAGGCCGTGCAGCCGCGCGAAATACTCGACGTGCTCGCGCACGTCCATGCGCCCGTAGAGGCCCCGCTCTTCGGGAAGGTAGCCGAAGCGATGGCGCATCGAAGCGTCGACGACCCGGCCCTGCCACACGATTCGCCCGCCGTCGGGAACCAAGACCCCGAGGATCATGCGCATGGTCGTGGTCTTACCCGCGCCGTTTGGGCCGATCAGTCCGAGCGTTTGTCCGGGCGCGACGGCAAAGGTGACGTCGCGAACGGCGACGACCTTTCCGAACTCCTTGCGCAGACCGTCGGCCACCAAAGCGTCCATGCTGAAGGATGTATTACCCGGCATCGCGCAGAGGCCCCTGGAATCTCTCGTCTCGCTTACGGAAGGGCAGGATCATGGACTCGACCAACTCCGCCTCCGTCGCGGCGCTCGGTGCGATCGTAATGGTCTACTTTGCGATCGTCGTCGCCATCGTCGCGCTTTCGATCTGGTTCTACTGGCGCATCTTCGCGAAGGCCGGTTACAACGGAGCGATGTCGCTGCTCAATCTGATTCCGGGCGTCGGGCCGTTGATCTGCATCCTGATTTTGGCCTTCGGCCGCTGGCCGATCGAGGATGCGCTGGCGGCCGCCGGCGGCCGGCTGGTGCCGCCCGGCAGCGTGCCGCCCGGCGCGATGCCTCCGGCGCCGCCGGGATCGACGCTCGCACAACCGTAGCTTTCGCTAGCCGCGCAGTTCCGCGATCCACTCCTCGACCTCGGCGGCCTTCGACGGAAGGATCGCCGAGAAGTTTTCGGCGCCGTCGCGCGTCACCGCGACGTCGTCCTCGATGCGCACGCCGATTCCGCGGAAGCGCTCCGGCACGGTCGCGTCGTCGGGCTGGAAATACAGACCCGGCTCGACCGTCAGCGCCATTCCTTCGCGCAGCGTTCCGTAACGATACGTCTCCGCGCGCGCCGACGCGCAGTCGTGGAC